>JACMKV010000278.1 GCA_014379915.1 Burkholderiales bacterium | reverse complement strand
TCAAAGTGGGTGTTCATGCGGGCAAGACAGTCATTGAAAACCTCACGAACCCGGCGCAAAGGATGATCGGCAGGCACATACTGATCAAAACCGCCTACCGAAAACAACTCCTCTTGCATGACATCGGCTCCGCGCATCGGGCTACTCCATCGCTTCGTTGGAACAGGCAATCAAGAGACCCCCGCAACGAATGGAAAAATTCAGGGAAATTCAACAAACCCCTAACCAAGTTTGTCATTCCCGTGAATTCAGGGAATCTAGAGCGATTGCGCAAAGCCACTGGATTCCCGCTTCGCGGGAATGACAACAGGGTCTTTTTCCGGTCGTTCCTGGATTCATGCCATCTCTTTTGACGAAACCGAGGTTGCTTCGCGTGCGCTCGCAAAGACGGCTCTGAACATTTACCGCAAAACCGCTGAACATAACCGACGTGATCCTGATCCAAAAACGCTGCGAAACTCACGCAGCTCTTAACGAACAACTCGTGCTTCCGTTCGAGCAGCGCAGCAAGAGCCGCTTGCGAACGCGCCTCGCGTCCGGCGAAGAAGCCGGCGTATTCATCGAGCGCGGCACGATACTACGCGGCGGCGATCTGTTGCTCGCCGAAGATGGGCGCGTCGTGCAAGTCATCGCAGCCGAAGAGCGGGTGATGCAGGCGACGTGCGCCGACGCCCATGCTCTCGCGTGCGCCGCCTACCATCTCGGCAATCGGCACGTCGCGGTCGAGATCGGCCCGGGATGGCTGCGCTTTATGGCCGATCACGTACTGCGCGATATGCTGTTGGGATTGGGCGCGCAGGTGACGGAACTCAATGCGCCGTTCGAACCCGAGGCCGGCGCCTATGCGCACGGTATCGGCCATCGCCACGACTTTGAGAAACAGGGAAATGTGGCCGGCGGCATCATCCATCAGTATTCCAACCGGAAGGCTTGATGCCGAACGCCGATCTCGCGCTCGTGCGTTTGCTGCAGCTTGCAAGCCCCGCTCTGCCGGTCGGCGCCTACAGCTATTCGCAGGGCCTCGAAGCTGCGGTCGAAGCGGGTATCGTCAACGACGCGATATCGGCGACGCGCTGGCTCACCGATGTCTTGCGCTACAGCATGGGCAGCTTCGAAGCCCCGCTGTGCTGGCGCATGTTGCAGGCCTGGCAGGCGCACGACGTGGCGCAGTTGGCGGACTGGAATGGCATGCTGATCGCCGGGCGCGAGACTTCGGAAACGCGTGCGGAAACCTTGCAGATGGGTTATTCGCTCGCGCGCCTCTTGACCGAGCTTGACGATTTTCCGGAACCCCAGCTTTCGGCGCTCAAACAACTCGATGCGATCAGCTATCCGGCCGCATTCAGTTGCGCGGCGATTGCGTGGGAAATTCCTGCGCAGTCCGCACTGCTTGGCTATCTATGGAGCTGGATCGAGAATCAGTCGCTGGCAGCGCTTAAATGCGTGCCGCTAGGTCAAGCAGCGGGGCAGCGAATATTGCTACACCTGGGCGCGCTGTTGCCGTCGATTGCGCAGCACGCGATGACAACGCTCGATCTCAGCAACTTCGCGCCGGGGTTGGCGATGCTGAGCTGCAAACACGAAAAACAATACACAAGACTATTCCGCTCATGACCATGCCATGAACAACAATCCCTTGCGCATCGGTATCGGCGGCCCGGTCGGTTCCGGCAAAACCGCCTTGACCTTGGCATTGTGCAAGCGCCTGCGCGATCGCTATCAACTCGCGGTCGTCACCAACGACATCTATACCGAAGAAGACGCGCAATTTCTGGTCAGAAACGAAGCGCTCAGCGCCGATCGCATCATCGGTGTTGAGACCGGCGGGTGTCCGCACACCGCGATTCGCGAAGATGCGTCAATCAACCTCGAAGCGATCGCGCGGCTGAACGCCAGCTTCACCGATCTCGACATTATTTTCGTCGAAAGCGGCGGCGATAATCTGGCCGCGACGTTCAGCCCCGAACTATCCGATCTCACCCTGTACGT
>JACMKV010000277.1 GCA_014379915.1 Burkholderiales bacterium | reverse complement strand
TGTCCTGTCCCGCAAATAGCTTCATAAAATGAAACCGGATCATTTTTGTTCCAGGCGAGGCGGGAGCCCGCAGCAATAGCCGGACTATTGCAATGGCGACCAACGAAGCCTGGGACAAAAAGGGCCGGTTTCATATGGAGTTTATTTGCGGGACAGGACACTAGATCGCTGCGTTCAGCCGGGCGCGACAATAGGACAGCGACGGGTTCTGCCGCACAGGTCGGAAACGCAACTTAGCTTGCCTCCTGAATCGTGAGATCCAGCACTGCCGTTTCCGCGAATCGCCGTTTGATCGTCAGACACATCAGTCGACAATCTTGTTCAGATAGTTCGGATCGAATTTGTCGGCGATCGCGCGATCGTCTTCTACGGTCACGCCGAGCCGTTCGAGTTGCGCCAGAATGCGTTCGAGGCGGGCGTCGGTATTGACGCTGTGATCGAGCAATCCGTGGATCGCCTTGGCGAGTGGATCGTTCACGTCCTTGCTGATCGCATATGCCGAGAATCCCATGTTCTCGGCGGATTTGGCGCGCATCGCGTCCTGCTCGTCATCGATGATGCGCGCCGGTATGCCGACTGCTGTCGCGCGCGCCGGAACCGCTTTTACCACCACCGCATTCGACCCAATGCGGGCGCCTTCACCAATTAGAATCGGACCCAGCACCTTGGCGCCGGCGCCGATGACGACACCGCGGCCGAGCGTCGGGTGGCGTTTGCCGCTGTTCCACGATGTCCCGCCGAGCGTTACGCCATGGTACATCGTGCAGTCGTCGCCAATCTCCGCCGTCTCGCCAATCACCACGCCCATGCCGTGGTCGATGAATAAACGCCGGCCGATACGGGCGCCCGGATGAATTTCGATACCCGTCAACGCTCGTCCGATATGCGAGACGAAACGCGCAAGCAACTTGAAATTCCAGCGCCATAGTCGGCTCGACACGCGATGCACGAGCAGCGCGTGGAAGCCCGGATAGCACGTAATGACTTCGAGCGTCGAGCGCGCTGCAGGATCGCGTTCGAACACGACGGCAATTTCCTCCTTGATTCTTTCCAGCATTGGATGCGCTATCCGGTTGAGTAAAGACTGATAATTCAGGCAGCTATGGTAGTTGACTACTTGATCGCGCTCAAGATGCCACGCAGGATGTTGACTTCTTCTTTCTCCAGGCCGCTGCGCGCAAATAGCCGGCGCATGCGCTGCATCAGCCGCCTCGGATTGGCAGGATCGAGAAAGCCGATCGCGATCATTTTTTCCTCGAGCTGCCGATAAAACATTTCGATTTGGTCAAAGCTTGCCGGCTCGCCACTGCGCGTTAAAGTAGGCAATGCGGCAGGCAACGCTTGTCCTGTTTCCAATAAAGCCGCATTCCGCATCTCATACGCCATCACCTGCACGGCGGCGGCGAGATTCAGCGATGAATATGCCGGGTTGGCTGGAATCCGCGACAGCCATCGACACTTCGTGACCTCCGCTATCGTCAGGCCTGACATCTCGGCGCCGAAGACGAGGGCGACGTCATTATCGTGCGCGTGATCGATCAGTGTTGCGGCGGCTTCCCGCGGCGCCAGTTGCGGATGGGTCAGATCGCGGTGACGGCCGCTGCAGGCGACTGTGGCGACAGTTCCGGCCAGCGCTTGATCGAGGCTGGTGCAAACCGTCGCGGCGCACAGCACATCTTCGGCGGCAGCGGCGCGCGCATCGGCTTCCGCGGCCGGAAAAATTTTCGGATTGACCAGATAAAGCCGGCTCAGGCCCATGGTTTTTACGGCGCGCGCCGTCGCGCCGATGTTGCCCGGATGCGTGGTGTGCGACAACACGACACGGACGCGGTCGAGCAGATGGGTGCCGTTCATATTAGAATGGCGCTCCGCGTTTTTCCGCCAGCACCAGCACAAACGCCAGCACCAGCACAACAAGTCCAGCAATGCATCCCATGCTCAACACGGCTGTCAAAGCCGCGCGCCGCGCCGGCGGCATCATCAATCGCGCGTCGCGCAATCTCGACATCCTGACCGTCGAACATAAAGCGGCGAATGATTTCGTCTCGGAGGTCGATCGCGAAGCCGAAAGCGCCATCATCGACATGCTGCTGCGAGCTTACCCGAAGCATTCGATTTTAGCAGAAGAGAGCGGCGCGGCTGGCGATTCGGAATACCAATGGATTATCGACCCGCTCGATGGCACGACCAATTTCCTGCACGGCTTTCCGCAATATGCGGTGTCGATTGCACTCGCTCACCACGGCGTCCTGACGCACGCGGTCGTGTTCGATCCGGGCCGCAACGATCTGTTTACGGCGAGCCGCGGCGCCGGCGCCTATCTCAATGACCAACGTCTTCGCGTCAGCAAGCGCATCAGGTTGCAGGAAAGCTTGATCGGCACCGGTTTTCCGTTTCGGGAGCTTGCGCAGGTCGATCGTTATCTTGCCATCTTCCGCGAGTTGCTCGGTAAAACCGCAGGGATGCGCCGTCCTGGTTCGGCTGCTCTGGATTTGGCTTATGTTGCCGCGGGCCGTCTTGACGGATTCTGGGAGTTCGGACTGGCGCCCTGGGACATGGCCGCCGGCGCGTTGCTGACTACTGAAGCGGGAGGACTGGTTGGCGACTTGCGAGGCGACGAAGGCTACATGGAGAGCGGAAATATGGTCGCCGGCAGTCCGAAAATCTTTGCCCAGCTACTGCGGATTATCGAGCCGCATCTTGATTGAGGCGCCAGGATTGAGGAGTGAGGATTAGGGGGCGGTAGAGCGAGGACGCGGCTCGCTTTTGTTCCCTGCCCATTCTCCGTTAAATCCTGGAGCCTCAATCCGTTCCTTTTAGTGCGCATGACCATCGGTGCCATGCACGTGACCATGCGTCAGTTCTTCACGCGTCGCCGGACGCACATTTTCTACTGTGCACGAGAACACCAGCGCCTGTCCGGCGAGCGGATGATTGCCATCGACAACGACCTTGCCGTCAGCGATATCGGTGATCGTATACATGCTCATGTCGTCCGAACCTTCAGCGCCGCCTTCAAACTGCATGCCGACCTGGATATCATCGGGGAAAAGCGCGCGCGGCTCGACCCGCACCAGATCGCTGTCGTACTCGCCGAACGCGTCATCCGGCTCGAGTTTGATCTGACACGCGTAGCCGGCCTTCTGGCCGTGCAGCGTTTCTTCGACCAGCGGAAAAATCCCGTCGTAGCCGCCATGCAAATAGCTGATCGGCGTTCCGGTCTTCTCGATGACCTCGCCTTCCAGATTCGAGATTTCGTAGGCCAGCGACACCACCGTGTCTTTTTTAATGTCCATGACTATTCAAGTTCCTGATCAGACTCAGCACGTTAGCCGCGTGCCCGCGGGGGCTGACGCCGTACAGTGCATGGCGCAGCACCCCGTGTTTATCGATGATGAAAGTGGAGCGCATGATGCCAACTTTTTTTCTGCCTTCGGCCTCCTTGGTATGCAGTACGTCAAACCGCCTGCAGATTTCGCCGTCCGGGTCCGCGAGCAGTTGCACGCTCAAACCGTGCTTGTCGGAGAACGAGCCGTGGCTCAGGCAGTCGTCCATCGAAACGCCGAGCACGACCGTATCGAGCTCGGTGAAGTCGCTTTCGCGATCGCTGAAGTCGATCGCTTCGATCGTACAACCTGGCGTATCGTCTTTCGGATAGAAATACAGCACGACATTACGTTTGCCCTTGAATCTCGCCAGGCTAATCATTTCCATGTCGGCATTTGGCAAATCGACGTCGGGCGCGCGCTGTCCTGCTTGCAGCATGAATACTCCGTCTAGATCTCTCGACGAGACCTGCCGGGAACCAGCGAAATGCTTATGAGGGTCATGAAAAGCCTATGCCTGCGATGACGAAGGAGCATCTGTGTCGGATGGCAACTCAAACGGAGCGTCGCCCGGCGTTGCCTCGGTGTTGCGGAAATTCTAACCGATTTTATTCCGGTGCGAGGCTTTTGTTACCGCGTCTTTTCAACTATCGACCCTGGTTTTATCGATGAAGAATACTCTGCTGGGAAAACTTTCGACGCGGAAATTCTTGCGCGAGCACTGGCAAAAAAAACCCCTGCTCGTGCGGCAGGCAATACCCGATTTACGCGACAGGCTAAACGGCATCGATCGCCAGATGTTGATCGAGCTTTCCGCTCGCGACGATCTCCAATCGCGCCTCGTGCTGCGCGAGCGCGGACGCTGGCAGCTGCAGCGCGGACCGTTCGACAAACACGATTTTCGGCGGCTTCCGAAGAGCGACTGGACGCTGCTCGTCAATGGTCTTGACCGGGTTCTGCCGCAAGCTAACAATCTGCTGCTCGAATTCAGCTTTCTGCCGACCGCGCGGCTCGACGACGTAATGGCCAGCTATGCCAGCGGCGGCGGCGGTGTCGGGCCGCATTTCGATTCCTACGACGTATTTTTGCTGCAAGGGCCCGGAACGAGGCGCTGGCTCACCAGCGCCCAGCGGGATCTATCGTTGCGGGCCAAGCTGCCGCTCAAGATTCTGAAAAACTTTCGCAGCGAGCAGAAAGCGCTGCTCGATTGCGGCGACATGCTTTACCTGCCGCCACGTTATGCCCACGATGGCATTGCGATCGGTGAATGCATCACTTACTCGATCGGTTTTCGTGCGCCGAGCGCAGCCGAAATCGGCGCCGGTTTCTTGGATTTTCTGCGCGATCGGCTCGAGTTCGCAGGCATGTATCAAGATGCCGACCTGAAGCCGCAGCAGCATCCGGCTCGCATCGCCCGCGATATGCAGCGCAGGATAAGCTCGATGCTGGAAGCGATTTCGTGGAGCGCTGACGACGTCCACGCTTTTATCGGCCAGTTTCTGACCGAACCCGGCAACGATGTTTTTTTCGAAGCGCTGGTCCGGCCGATGTCATCAAAACGCTGGGCGGCGGCGATGCACCAGCATGGCGTCCATCTCGATTTGAAAACCCGCATGCTGTTCGATGCCGATACCGTATATATCAATGGCGAAAGCTGCAAACCGACTTCCGGTTTTGCGGCCCTTAAACAGCTTGCCGATCGCCGCGAGCTTGCGCCAGGCCTGATTCTCGAGAAGGATAGCCCGATGCTGCTTTACGAATGGTATCGGGCTGCCTATATTCACGCCGGGAGGATGACGAGTGAATCAACCCACGGATAAACCTGCGTTCGGCAATCGACAGCGGATCGACACCCTGTCAGGGTATGAAAGCGCCATCGATGCCGTGATTTCAGCTGCCCGGCGCGCTTTGCGCATCTTCGATCGAAGCCTGAGCGCGGAGTACAACAGCGTTAAGCGCCACGAACTGCTACGGGCGTTTTTGCGCGCGAACCCGGAAAATCAACTGTATCTGGTGCTGCACGATGCGAGCAGCATAACCAGCCGCTGTCCTCGACTGATGATGCTGTTGCGGGAGTTCAACGGCCGCGTATTCATCCATGAAACAAACAGTGATGCCAGACATTTGTACGATCCCTTCGCGGTTGCGGACGAGAACCACTACGCGCACCGCTTCCACTACGACAGCTTGCGCGGCGAACTCGCCTTCGATCATGTCGGCGATGCGCGCATCCTGGTGCAGCGCTTTACGGAAATCTGGCAGTCATCCATACCCGCCGCTTCGGCGTCGACGCTCGGTCTCTAAAACCTGGCAAGCGGCAAAAATAAAAAAACATGCTAAGATCATCAAACCCGTTGTATCGACGCTCTCGTATAAAGGGGAGCGTCGTATCGAAGGTGCAGCGTCGTTCCATCCTCGCTCAATTGCTAAACCTTGATAGCTGCTTTTTTATTTGCAGCCGTGTTTTATTTTGCAGCCGTAGTCCGTTTTAGTCGTCCCTCCCTCAATCCCCATAAGGAAATTGAAAATGAATCGCTCTCTTATCGCCATCGCCATCCTTGCAGTCTCTATAACCGCGTGTTCGAAGAAAGACGAAACCGCCACCATCAAGGCGCCCGCATCGACGCCCACGCCGGCAGCCCCGGCTCCTGCTACTACAGGCACTGCGCCGATGACGCCTCCCGCCGATAAACCCATGGACAAGCCCGCTGCCGACACGTCCGCACCGGCTGGCGAGATGAAAAAAGAGTCAGCGCCGAAGTAGGCGCGGTAGCAATCAGCAATAAAGCCGGCCAATGCGCCGGCTTTATTGCTGCGAAGAAGTGTTGTGCGGAGATGAGCTGGAGCACAATCGGCGCCTGCGATACAGGGATAGCGGTACCGGATTTATGTAATTTGCCGCCAGGAAAAACCTGAGACCTGATCGGCGACGGTGACCCACTCATCGGCGCAATTCAAAACGGCGCCGAGGGCGGCACGAGCGAGTTGCGGCGTATTGTTCTGCTGACTGACATGTGCTGCAACGATGTGCTGCAAGCGCGCGCAATCGAGCGCGTTCAGCAAGTTCGCCGCGTCAGCGTTGTCGAGATGGCCGAGACGACCGGATATTCGCGCTTTCAGTCGCGGCGGATAGACTCCTTTGCGCAGCATCTCGCCATCGTGATTGCATTCCAGCACCAGCGCGTCGCAACTTCGTAAAACAGCTTCGATGTGCCGGGTTGTGCAACCGCTATCGGTCAGGACGCCGAGCTTTCTCGCGCCGTCAGAGAACACGAACTGCGCCGGTTCGCGCGCGTCATGCGGAACCGGATAGGGCTCAATCGAAATATCCCCGATGCTGAAACGGCGGTGGCCTTCGATCACGGACCTACTGGGCAGGCTCGCGCAGAAGCCCGTCATCGCGCGCATCGTGCCATAGGTTAGCCAGAGCGGCAGATTGTATTTACGCGCAAACGGAATAGCGCCGGCGATATGATCGTCGTGCTCGTGGCTGATCACAATGGCGGCGAGATCATCTGGCGCCAGGCCAAGCTGAGCCAACCTGCCGACCGTTTCCCTGATGCGAAATCCGCAATCGAGCAGTACCCGGGTAGAGCCCGCTTCGACGACAAGCGCGTTACCTTGACTGCCGCTCCCCAGCGAGGCGAAGCGCATCAATACAAGGTAATAAGTGAAATGCTACAAACGAGACTGGAGGCGGCGAAACCGGAAGCGTTGCCAAGCGTCGCCATGCCCCGTGTGAGCCATATGATCGGCAGGCTCATCATCCCTCCCGCTTCTTCGCCCTGCACTACTTCAACTGTTCGTAAAGCAAACTCAGAATTTTGTTCGCGGTTTTCGAGCGATCCGCGCTGCCGTCTTTGGCCAGCACCTGAACGCGGCTGCCCGAGTCCGTATCGGTATCGACGACCTTGATGCGGTATTGCTCGGCATTATTCTTGTTCGGCTTGTCGCCGGAGCCGCGCCAAAACAGCAGCTTCGACAGCATACCTTTCGGCTCCGCGGTGCGGTTATCCTCCTGGGGATCGACATATCGGACGAAATACAGCCCGTTCGAGCGATCGCGGTCTTCGACGGTGAAACCGACACGGTCCAGCGCCAGGCCGACACGGCGCCACGCGCGATCGAAATCATCGGCGACCGACAGGCCGGAAGTGCCGTCCTGCGCCCTGGATAAGGTCGCGCGGTCTTCCTGCTGAATCGCAGCCACCTGGGTTTTTGCCCGCTCGTCCTCAACCCCGAAACGCACCATCAGGCGACGCAGCATTTCGGCTTCAAGTTCGGTATCGGCAGGACGCGGCTGCCAGGCGGTCGACTCCTGTACCGTCGTCGTATAGACCTCGGTCATGCCGCGATGGCTGATATAGATTTCCGTCGTTCCCGGCTCCGTGCCGCGCTCCATGCGGGTGCGGAATTTGTCGCGCTCGGAGGTCGAGTAGAGATTGTCCACGACTTTGCCGATCCAGTTGCGGATGCCCGTTTCGGGAATGTTGGCGCGGTTTTCTGCCCAGTCGGTCTCCATGATGCCGGCCTCTGGCGTCTCGGTCTTGACCACAAAACCGAGTTCTTTCCAGAAATCCTTGACTATCGGCCACAACGCTTCCGGCGTGCCCGGGACAACAATCCAGCGCTGTGTTCCGGCACGCTCGATGCGGACCTTGTCCCGCACCGGCAGCAGATCGGTGGACCCGGCCTCCGGTTGCGTTGCGCGCTCCTTGCTGTAGTCCGAGAACGTCGCGGTGCCTTGCGGATTGATGTCGGGAACCGAAAAGCGGTCGTCGCCCTTGGGCGCAGTCAGATCCGGCGGGACTTCAAGCGGCGGCAGCTTGCCGGCCGATTTGTAATCGATCTTGTTGTCGAGGAAAGGGATTGAGCTGCATGCGGACAACAGCACAACGAATAGCGCCAGTGCGCTTCGTTCAGGGATATTCATGATTCTCCTCGCCAAGGCCTACCTCGAGGACGTCGAGCATCTTCGCTCTTATCGTACCGTGGTTATGCCTTCAAATTGGTCTGTTTTCATGGGCTAACTGATGTGCCAGCTTCTGTCATTGCGACTTCGGCCTGCCGCATCGCTTCCCTGACTATCGCGTGGTGCGGCGCCGACAACCGGGTCAATGGCAACCGGATGCCGGCTTCGATCAGTCCCATCTGCTGCAGCGCCCATTTTACCGGTATCGGATTCGCCTCGACAAACAAAAACTGGTGTAAACCTAAAAGCTTGTTGTTGATCGCGCATGCTTTTTCGGCATGCCGCGCGCGCGCCGCCACGCACATGTCGTGCATCGACCGCGGCGCGACGTTGGCGGTCACCGAGATCACGCCGTGGCCGCCCATCAGCATCAAACTCATTACGCTGGCATCGTCGCCGCCATAAACCGCGAAATCCTTCGGAACTTTGCGCAGCAAATCCGCGCCTCGGCCGATATCGCCGGTCGCGTCCTTGATGCCGATGATGTTCGGCACCTGCGACAAGCGCAGCGCGGTCTCGTTCTGCATATCGCAGATCGTACGCGACGGCACGTTGTACAAAATCATCGGCACGTCGACCGCTTCGGCGATTGCCTTGAAGTGTCGGTAAAGCCCTTCCTGTGTCGGCTTGTTGTAATACGGCACGACCGACAGCGTCGCATCGACCGAGGCGTCTTTGGCAAAGCGCGACAGCTGTATCGCTTCCGACGTCGAATTCGCGCCGGTACCCGCGATGACCGGGATGCGCCCGGCGGCATGGCCGACCACTTCCTTGATGAGCAGACAATGCTCGTCAAAATCTACGGTAGGCGATTCGCCGGTCGTACCGACCACGACGATGCCGTCGGTCTGTTGCGCAACGTGAAAATCGACCAGGCCGCGTAGCCGTTCGAGATCGAGCGCGCCGTCCTCGTGCATTGGTGTAACTATCGCAACCAGACTGCCTGTGATCATTTGCGGCTCGTAAAAAAGCGCTCAGTCTACTATCAATGCCTAACAGGCTGCTGAAAAACGTAGCGAGCACAGCGCGCGGCCTGCGGGAGGAGCAGGATTCCACGCCGATAGGCGTGGATGCGACCCCGAAGGCGCGCATAGCGACCGCATTCATCCGGCGCTTGGCATCCCGCTTCGCGGTCGCATCCCCAAAGGGGCCCCTGCTCCGCGCTTCGCGGGCGCACGAGG
>JACMKV010000276.1 GCA_014379915.1 Burkholderiales bacterium | reverse complement strand
GTTGATGCCGCCGATGAAGGCGGTCTTACCGTCGACGACCAGCATTTGTCGGTGGTCGCGTTGGTTGGCCCGCCAGAAAGCCAAAACGTCCACGCCGTCCACGGGGTGGAATTCGTGCACCTCGATACCGTGAAAACGCAAACGGTTGAAATATGCGTCCGAACTGGTAACGCTGCCGACCGCGTCATAGATAACTTTGATCGCGACACCGGCGGCGCGGCGTTCCAGCAGCGCCTCGGCGAACTGCTTGCCGACCTTGTCGTCGGCTAGCGTATAAGTCTCGAGTTGGATGGTGCGCTGCGCCTTACGAATCGCATCGAACATGGCCCGATAGGTGGCTGGCCCATCGATCAACAGCTTTACCTCATTGCCCGCCAGCAAAGCCCCGTTATCTATCGCCTGATCGGCTTGCACGAAGCGTTTGAGATGAGCTGGCGCGTCGCCGCCCGCCTCTTTCAGCAGCTCGCGCTGCGTCTCCCTCTTGTCGCCACTGATTTCAATTTTTGAGGAAGAGCCGGCGACTTTCAGCGCCACTTCCCGTCGGGTAGGCAGCGCCTCGCACGCAGCAAGCTGACACAGCAGCGCGCCGATGAACATCCAGACGCCTACCGTCAGCGGCACATCTGGCCTTTTATTGAAGGAGTCTGTCAGACGATCGCCCATGAGCACCGGTTTCCCTGGAAGTTAACTAGCCTATAAGCAGTTGCTTTTGCGGCGCTTTCTTGGGAGCACGGAGGTTTGTGTCCGTTTCCTGATAAGGGCAAATCGGGAGGATTGGCAAGAACCGTTCCGGACAATTGGCGGGCGGGGTGGGCTGAAAACGTACTTGGTAACGCGCATCAAGCGGGCCGGTTGCCTTCAAATACTCATGGCCCCGGCTTTGAAAAACGCATTGGCCTTGAATGCTCCAAATCAGGGGATCGGCACAAATAACGTAGGCAAGCCTGGAACGAGAGAACGGCAGCTCTGGTCGTGCCATTCCATTACCGCGCGCTCACGGCCGAGGAAGAAACGCAAATCAGCGGGAGTCAGGAAGCGAAGATTCGCGAGAACGTCATTGCCCGCACGGTGGCGCGCCTGCACGAGCATCCGACGATCGTGGGGCGTGCCGCAGCTCGCGAATGCGCTCATGGCGCCCAAGCGCAACGCAGCAGGTGAAGTTATGGTAAGTAAGGACGGCAGCGCAGTGCCGCTATTGCCGCACCATCTGAATCGCTGGGCGATGAAGCACGAGGCCAACCGCTTCATTCACAAGGATCTGCGAGGCTTCCTCTCCGGCGAACTCGATTACTTCCTGAAGAGCGTGGTGCTCAACCTCGACAATCTGCTGGCTGCGGGTGAGCTGCGCGCCGGACCGAATTTTCGGCTGCTGGAGGCGGTGAAAAAACTCGGAACGGAAATCATCGATTTCGTAGCACAGCTTGAGGACTTCCAGAAAGCGCTATTCGAGAAGAAGAAGTTCGTGATCGAGACGCGCTGGTGCCTGACACTCGACCGCATCCCCGAGGCGATCAAAGAGCAAGCCTATGCAGCCATCCTCGCTAACGACCGGCAATGGGAAGCGTGGGAGCGGCTTTACAAGCTTTCCAGCTGGCCCATCGATCTCGCAACGGCGCGAACGCGTACGCGCGAATTTCTCAATGCCTACCCTTATCTTATGCTGGATACGAGTCTCGGCTTTGACATTCGCTTCGTGGAAAGGCTGCTCGCCGGCATCGAAAATCTCGATGAGCAGACTGATGGATTGATTATTCATTCGGAGAACTTTCAGGCGCTCAATTTATTGCGCGAGCGGTGATGGGATGATGTGAAATGCATATATATCGACCCGCCATATGACACACCACGTTCCCAGATTGCGTACAAAAATCAATACGAACATTCGTCATGGCTAAGCTTGATAGCCAACTGTCTGCCACTGATTCCGGGCCGTTGCCCGATCGCGGAGGTCACCGCATTTATCGTTTCCGCTACGCCGTTTGCCGAACTCTCCCGCAAGCACGGCGCCGGGTGGACGACGCAGCGCTACGCTGAACATCACATTCTCTTTCCGAGCGAGATGGCGATGGCTCCATATTTCGGCGGCGTGTTAGCGATAACTTCTTAGCGACTGGTAATCATCTACCGCAGAGCAGCCCCGCGACAGACTTCTGATCCACTTTCCCGGGGGGCTGGGGTACTTGAACAGAACTGGCAACGGATCGCGCGCAACAAGACCACTGCCCTTGTTTCCATCGTAACTGCTTGATTTCAAGTTGGCCTTGCTGGACTCGAACCAGCGACCAAGGGATTATGAGTCGGAGAGCGGCGAAAGACGGCGATCCACTACAGTAAATCCACTAGCACTCAAGCGTTTGTGCCGCCCGATCGGTTATCACTGCCGCGTTTGTTATAACAAAGTTACGGCTATTGGTCGGTGAGTGTGCCGCCGGTGTCCCATAGCCATGGTTATTCTTGTTCTTGCCGGGGTACCCCCGGGGGGAGCAGCGTACCGCAGCCCACGGCTCTCCTCTTCACTTATATAGCGGCTACGAAATTTGGCTTTTGCAAAAAGTTTGACGCTCACGAGACTTGTCGCTCGAAATGGAAGGGTTAACTTGATCTTCATCGAAGTAAGTGCCGTCCATCTCGGGTATCTTTACTGTGCGTGCTGAGACTCCGACTTCGTGGTCAATCATGAACTCAGCCAGACGTGGCCCGTCTACAAGCACGATGCGCTTAACTGACTTCGCGAAGTCAATCGCCTGTGCCGTGTAGCCAGGGTTGGTTCATGAACACGCCCTTATT
>JACMKV010000275.1 GCA_014379915.1 Burkholderiales bacterium | reverse complement strand
GCCGCCGCGCTGACGCGCGTCAGCGGCGCCAAACCGCGCCGCGCGGCCGGCTGAAGGTCAGCGTACCTATGCCGTTCGGGATCCTGCATACCGCGCCGGCCGTGCCGGAATTTTTTGCTGCCTATCCTGACATCGCGGTGGATATGACGATGGATGACCGCGTTGTCGATCTGGTCGTGGCGGTACGCATCGCACGCCTCGCCGAATCATCCGTGATCGCGCGCAAGCTCGCGCCCAGCCGCATGGTGGTTTGCGCGTCGCCTGCGTATCTGGCAACGCACGGCATGCCGACAACGCCGGAGGATCTGGCGCGCCAAAATTGCATCGTCTATTCGTATTCACCAACGCCCGACGTCTGGCGCCTGACCGCGCCTGATGGCAGCGAACTCGCGGTTTCGGTGCGCGGCATTTTCCGGTAAACAACGGGCTTGCGGAGCGCGAAGCGGCCGTGAACGGCTCGGCGTCTGCGTCGTACCGAGTTTTACGTCGGCAGCTTCATCGGCGAGCGCCGGCTGCAAGTCGTGCTGGAACGTTACCGCCCGAGCGAGCTGACGGTTTATGCGGTTATCCGCAGCGCGAATATCTGTCGCCGAAAGTGCGCGCGTTCATCGAGTTTTTCACCAATCAGTTCGGGCCCGAACCGTATTGGGACCGGTATTGATTCGGCCTGGGCTCGAATCGCAATCGGTTTACGGACCATGGTAGAAACAGGCCGCCTCGCCTGGCGAAAACGCGGCCGCATTACCGTTCGACGTGAGCTGCGAACAAAATACGGAGCGCGGAGAGCGACGCTACTTGCCCGAGGCGGGCTTGGCATCGATCCAGACGAAGCCGTCGCGATTCGACATCTTTACTCTGGGCAAGGTCTGCGCGTTCATCTCGTCTTTTTCGCCGATGATTTCGTTGGCGAACAGCAAGTATGCGGTAACCGCATAAACCTGATCGGCGCTCAGGGAGCCGGGCGCGTCCATCGGCATCGCGCGCCGCGTGAAATCAAAAATCGTCGTAGCGTACGGCCAGTAGATGCCGATGCTTTTGTCCGGCGTTTCGCCGGTAAGAGCGTGCGAGCCACCGGCAAGTTCTTCGGCTGCGCCGCCACGTCCACCTTCGCCGTGGCAGCTCGCACATTGCTGGTCGTAGACGACGCGGCCCTCGACAGCCGAGCCGCTTCCCGCCGGCAGTCCCGTGCCGTCGGGGAAAACATTCAGGTTCCATTTTGCCGCTTGTTCAGCGCTGATCGGTTTGCCGAGCCTCGGCGTTTTCGCCGGGCCCGCGGCGAGTACCTGACTCACGCAAAGCGTTAGGAAAAAAGCGCTCGCGATGCGCGCGACTTTATGCGTAAACATGGCTGACCACTCCATCTTCGTCGACTTCCCACGCCACGATCGCGTTGTAATGGAAATAACCGTGACGGCCGCGTTCCGCCACCAGCGCGTTGCGTTCGGGTTGCACGTAGCCGGTATCGTCGGCGGCGCGGCTTTTCAGAATCGCCGGGTGACCATCCCATTTCCACGCGGAACGAAAGCGCGTGAAACAGCGCGACAGCACCGGTTCCTGCAAATCTGCCTCGGCCCAGGTTTTCCCGCTATCAGCCGATACGTCGACTTTTTTGATGCGGCCGCGCCCGCTCCACGCGAGGCCACGAATTTCGTAGACGTCGGGCGCCGGCAAAAGCTGTCCGTGAGAAGGCGATGTGATCAGCGATTTGGCATCGATGACGAACGTGAACTGGCGCGCTTTGCCGGACGGCAGCAGCTCTGTGTACTTGCCGGTTTCGTTGCGCGCCATCACCGGCCGGTCCGTCACTTGCAGGCGGCGCAGCCATTTCACGTTCAGCACGCCTTCCCATCCGGGCACGATCAGCCGCAACGGATAGCCATTTTCTGGGCGAAGTTTTTCGCCGTTTTGGTAGATTGCCACGAAACAATCGTCGACGACCTTGGCAAGCGGGATGCTGATGTTCATGGCGATCGCGTCGGCGCCCTCGGCGATGATCCAGCTCGCTTTCGGATCGACGTCGGCCTGCTCGAGTAAAATGGCTAGCGGCACACCGGTCCATTCGCTGCACGACACCAGGCCATGGAAAGAGCCGAGCGGCCGCTGGATCGGCTCCTGATGCCAGCCGGCATTGCTGTTGCCGCCGCATTCGAGGAACAGCAGCCGCGACTGCATCGGATAGCGCACGAGGTCGTCGATCGCGAAGGTCAACGGCTGCGCCACCAAGCCGTGGATCAGCAGGCGATGCTGCTCCGGATCGATTTGCGGCACACCGTTGTGATGACGTTCGAAGTGCAGGCCGCTTGGCGTCAGCATGCCGCCGAGGTCTTCGAGCGGCGTCCACGAAACGCCATTGCCGGGCACGAGCCGGTTGGCGCCGATACGACGGGCGACCGGCTTTTCGTGCGGAGAGGGATGACCGTAAGGCGTGAAAGGCTGACCCGGGGTGCGCATCCACGGCGGTATGGCGGGTAGCCCGGAAGCGTCGTTCACGTCGGCTTGACCGGCGGCTGCTGCGGAACCGCCAGCAAGCGCCGTCGCCAGCGCCAATCCCCGGCGCAGGAATACGCGGCGATGCAGGATGCCGCCACCGGCGACAGGCTGCATGTCGTCGATTGAAACTGGAACGGGATTGGCGGCCGGCGCGGGGTCAGCGTTCCGCGCAATCGCTGTCGTCGATTGCCGCTGCTTGTCGATGGCCATGGTTTCCTTGTGGACTGCCCGACTCGATGCATTGACTTGTCGCGCGGCGCAGCGCGCTAGGTGAGATTCGGCGCCCATCCGAACCGAATCAGGTCGACCCGGCCGTGCTCGTCGAATTCGACACCCTCGTCTTCCAGCAGGATACGCTGAAGCAGATGATTTTCCGACCAGGTGCGCGGACTGACCTCACCCTTTGCGTTGATCACGCGCTGCCACGGCACGCCGGAATTGTCGCTCAAGGTATGGAGTGCGTAGCCGACCTGACGTACGTGACGCGGGATGCCGGCGAGCCCGGCGATCTGGCCGTATGTCGCGACTTTACCGTGCGGAATTTTTTTGACGGCTGTATAGATGCGGGCGTAACTGTCGTTGCGCGAGGTGGGGCCGGCGAGAGGCCGCTGCCCCTCCGAGCGCTCTTGCTTGGACCGCGAACCAGCAGATTGCCGCGTCACTTCGTTCCTCGCAATGACAAGTTCTTTAGGGAACTTCTGATTAAAGTTGTCATTCCCGCGCAAGCGGGAAGGTGCATTCACGTTTGAAGTGCAACGGTTTAAGGAATTC
>JACMKV010000274.1 GCA_014379915.1 Burkholderiales bacterium | reverse complement strand
TATCTCGTCGCGCGTCACTTCAGCCTTGGGCTTTTTGACGACGATGAGCAGCGGCCGCTCGTCCCACTTGGTATGACGAATGCCGATTACCGCGGCCTCGGCGACGGCCGGATGCGCAACCGCGGTGTTTTCGAGCGCGATCGAACTGATCCATTCGCCGCCCGACTTGATCACGTCTTTCGAGCGATCGGTGATCTGCAGATAACCGTCGGCATCGATCGTGGCGACATCGCCGGTGCGAAACCAACCGTCGACCAGCGCCGATTCGGCCTCGCCGAAATAACGCTCGGCAATCCACGGGCCGCGCACGAGCAGATCGCCAAACGCCTTGCCGTCGTGCGGCAGCCGCTTGCCTTCGCCATCGATGATCTTCATTTCGACGCCGCAAATCGCGCGGCCCTGCTTGCTCTGCAGTTCATTAAGCTCGTTTTTCGATCGCGCAAGATGCTTGGTCTTGAAGGTATTGGAAACGCCGAGCGGGCTGGTTTCCGTCATGCCCCAGGCGTGCCGCACGCTGACGCCGAATTCGTCCTGAAACGCCTCGATCAGCGCGCGCGGCGCGGCTGCACCGCCGATCAACACGGTTTGCAGCGTGCTGAAACGCAGCCCGTTCTGCCGCATGTATTGCAGCAGATTCAGCCAGACTGTGGGTACACCCGCAGTCCTGGTGACCTGTTCGCTTTCGAGCAATTCATACAGGCTGGCGCCGTCGTACGCTGCGCCGGGCAGCACGAGTTTGGCGCCGACCAGCGCTGCGGCATACGGGATGCCCCAGGCATTGACGTGAAACATCGGCACCACCGGCAGCACGACCGAGCGCGCCGAGAGATCGGCGGTGTCGGGCAGCGCCAGCGCACAGGCATGGAGCACCGTCGAGCGGTGGCTGTACAGCACGCCTTTCGGATTGCCGGTCGTGCCCGAGGTGTAGCACAGCGACGACGCGGTTTTTTCGTCGAACTGCGGCCACGTGAAATCGCCGGATTGCCTGGCGAGCAGGTCTTCATAGCAAAGCAAATTCGGCAGGCTCGAAACCGGCACGTGCGCGTCGTCGGTCATCGCGACCCAGACGCGAACGCCGGGGCACGATGGCGCGATTGATTCGAGCAGCGGCAGAAATGTAAGATCGAAAAAGACGTGGGTGTCTTCGGCGTGGTTCAGGATGTAGGTGATCTGGTCGGCAAACAATCGCGGGTTGACCGTGTGGCAGATAGCGCCGATGCCCGAGATTGCGTAGTAAAACTCGAGGTGGCGAAAGCCGTTCCACGCCAAGGTCGCGATACGTTCGCCTGGCCGCACGCTGCGCTCCAGCAGCGCCTGCGCGAGCTGACGCGCGCGGCGCTCAGCGTCGCACCAGGTGTAGCGTGAAATGCCGCCTTCGACCGCGCGCGACACGATTTCGGTGTCGCTGTGGTAATGCGCGGCGTGCTGGATCAGCGACGAAATCGTCAGCGGCAATTCCATCATCAAGCCTTGCATCGTCGTGCTCCTAAGGTGATTGGCGGCGGGCCGTCATCCTGAGTGAACGAAAAATCTGCTTTTTGTTTACGTCGGACGTAAAGCAGATTCTTCGTCGCTGCGCTTCTCAGAATGACGAGGAAGTAATTGCCTCATGATTTTATGGAACTCTTAATAAACGCGTCGCCCTTCGATGATGCAGTATGACGACCGGGTCGGCACGATTCGAGTCAATTCGAACCCGGCTTGCTCGAGCAACTGCCGATATTCCTTCTCGGTGCGTTCGTGACTGTGCAAAAACAGCAGCATTTCGAGATCCAGAAATTTGCCCGGCGACGGGGCATTGCCTTCCGGTATCACGTTCTCGACCAGCAGCACCTTGCCATCGGCAGTCATCGCTTCATGGCAATTGCGTAATATGGTTACTGCGCTTTCGTCGTTCCAGTCATGAATGATGTGTTTCATGATATAGGCATCGCCGCCTTCGGGGACCGCCTGAAAGAAATCGCCTGTCGCCAGCTCAGAGCGCTGGTTCTTCGCCGGCGCGCGCCGTCGATGACGAACGGCGCATCGAACAGCACACCCTTCAGATGCGGATATTTGTGAAGAATCGCATACAACAGATACCCGTGACCGCCGCCGACATCGACGAGCTTTTGGACAGTAGAAAAATCGTAGGCGGCGAGCACATCCTGGGTGGCGAGGCGGCTCAAGCTCGTCATCGCATCGTTGAACACAGCTGCATGCTCGGGATTCTTTGGCAGGTAATCGAAATACGGTTCGCGATGCAGATGCTCGAACGCTGGTTTGCCGTGTTTGATCGCATAGTTGATGTCGCCCCAAACCTGCATGTGCCAATCGGAGCCCATGAACAGCGCGGTGCCGCGCAGGCTGTCGGGCGCATCGTTGCGCAGCGGTTCGGCGAGCGGCGTGAGCTTGAAGCGGCCGGCGTCGTCTTCGGCAAAAATGCCGGCGCTGGCCAGTGCGCGCAGCAGGCGATACAGCGCGCCGGCGTTGCTGCCGGTGGCAAACGCGGGTTCTTCGGCAGTTTTTGGACCATTTTCGAGTAGATCGGCGACGCCGATTTTCGCCGCCGCGGCAATGGCCTGAGACAGCATGAAGCCCATGATCATCGGCAGCAGTTGTGCGGAGGCGGGTAGTTCTGGAGTGTTAGCGGAATTTTGTGAGGTCATAGGTCGATCGATGTAGGAAGGTGCTGGGGTCTCAGGGGCAACTCCGCGAAGTGAAACCCGCGAGCGATATTTTACGTGACACCTGCCTGGCTCGCGCAAACTTGCTTCTGGTGAGCGGGCGATGCATAAAAGTGTCCGCGCATTGCTAGAATATGCGCATAGCAACGACGAAGAAATGCCCATGCTGATCGCTCAAATCACTGATTTTCATATTCGCGCGCCGGGCAAGCTCGTTTCCCGCCGCGTCGACACCGCGGCATGCCTCAAGCGCGCGGTTATGGAGTTGATGCGCTGCGATCCGCTGCCCGATATCGTGCTCGCGACCGGCGATCTTGCCGAAGCCGGCCGCGCTGAGGAATACGCGTATTTGCGCGAATTGCTGGCGCCGATCACGATGCCTTTGTACGTGATTCCCGGCAATCACGACGAGCGTGGCGCTCTGCGAGCGGCATTTCGCGACCACACTTATCTACCGCGTGCAGGTAAAGTCCTGCAATACGCGATCAACGATTTCCCGCTGCGCCTGATTGCGCTCGATACCGTGATCCCGGGCGCGCCCGGCGGCGAGTTATGCGAGGAGCGGCTTGGCTGGCTGGACGCCCACCTGCTGGAGATGCCGGACAGGCCGACCATCGTATTCATGCACCATCCGCCTTTTCTGACCGGCATTCGCCACATGGATCAGATGAGCCTCGCGAATCCGGAAACGTTCGGCGATATCATCGCGCGGCATCCGCAGGTCGAGCGCGTGCTGTGTGGGCATGTGCATCGTTCGATTCAGGTGCGCTACAAAGGGACCGTCGCGTCGATTTGTCCAGGCACGGCGCATCAGATCAAACTGAATCTGCGGCCGGATGCGCCCGCCGAATTCACGCTGGAGCCGCCGGGATTTCAATTGCATCTGTGGAATGAGGTGACAGGCCTGGTCACGCACACGGCAAGCATAGGCGATTATCCGGCGCAGATATTTTAGGTGCGCTGACGTTCTTTCCTCCTTTAGAGGAGGGCGCTGCGACACAGTAGCCGCAGGCCGGGCGCGGGAGCAGGCGCCAGCGCCGGCTGGTAATCGAACGCAGCCGCTTGCGCCCCTTCCCGCACCAGCCTGCCGACACGGCGTTCGCGAAGCGATCCGGGGCGGGAGGCAGGCTTAAACAACGAAGCTTCATTCACGGCGCTCTCCCAAACCTTGCAAAGATGCGGGCTTACTGCCCATGCAACCGTACGGGTTAAACGACCGATCGGCACCGCGCTCCTTGCTCCTCCACGGGCTTGAAGACCCAAGGGGTGATCGAGCTGCGGCGCCGGAAAAACAACTTCAATCGTGACAGACAAAAGAAGCGTGGCATACAAGGGGAGAGCGGATGTGCCTGCTCATTGATGATCATCCACGCCGGAACGCCGTGCGCGCTTCGTCTCGCCGCGCTCCCGTTTGGCCT
>JACMKV010000273.1 GCA_014379915.1 Burkholderiales bacterium | reverse complement strand
CTGACGCCAAACGGCAAGATCGACCGTAAAGCGTTACCGGCGCCCGACCAATCGCGGCCGGAACTCGAAAAGTCGTTTGTCGCGCCGCTCACGGCCGACGAAGAAAAAATGGCGAAGATCTGGGGACAGATATTAAAGCTCGAGCGTGTCGGCATTCACGACAACTTCTTCGAGCTGGGCGGACATTCGCTGCTTGTCGTACGCGTGCTGGGCGAGATTAAAAAAACCTGGGGCGAACCGCTTTCGGTCGCGACCCTGTTTCAGGCGCCGACCGTGGAACAGCTTTGCAAACTCCTGAACACCGACAATGCCTCGGATCACTGGCGTACGCTCGTCCCGCTGAACCCGGGCGGCACAACGCCCCCTTTGTTCAGTGTGTGGCTCGGTATCGCCACTGAATTGCGCGCCCTTGCACGTCATCTCGGTCCCGAGCAGCGCTTTTATGGGCTCAACTCGCATTGGGATCCGAAGATTTTTGCGGTGACGCGCATCGAACAAATGGCCGCCTATTGCCTCGCCGATTTGCGCGCCGTGCAGCCGCATGGCCCCTATTATCTCAGCAGCGATTGCGGCGTCTCGCTAGTCGCGCTGGAAATAGCGCAGCAGTTGTTTGAACTCGGCGAGCACGTCGCAATGCTCGTACTGATCGATCCCTACGCGCCCAACGCGCTGGTGAAGACGGAACGCAGACGGGCCGGGCCTGCCTCAAGCCGGCGCGATCAGCCACGCGCAGCGCGCCGCTATCTCGACTGGCTTGCGCGCCATCTGCGCGGCTTTGGCAACATGAGCACTTATGACAGGCTTGCGTACGTCTCGGTCCGCCTGCGCGATCGGGCGCGTAATTTGGCGGAAGCAACCGGATCGAAGATTTGCTCTTCGTGTCGGATCGCACCGCCCTATTGGGTATTGCCGCGGTATATGGTCGACCTTCATGTACGGGCCGAAAAATACTATGTGCCGCGGGCGTATCCGGGCAAGATTTCGCTGATTTGGGGCACCGAGAACACAGAGCCGGCAGAGATCGAACAAAGTCAAAAAGCCTGGGCCGAGATTGCCGCGGAAACCGCGAACTACACGATCCCGCACATGCATCACGAGCTATTTCTCGAACCACACGTAAAGCTGCTGGCCGAGAAAATTAGGATTTGCCTGCACGAAGCAAGGACTGTGAACACAGGGCAGGCGGTGGCGGTGGCGTCGGCGGCCGCCAGTATTTTGGCATAGAAAAAAGGGCTGTCTTTGCAGACAGCCCTTTCAGGAAAAAGTTTGAAGCGCTTAGCGATTCAGAATATACATCGTTACTTCGAAACCGAAACGCATATCGGTAAATTCGGGTTTGTTCCAAGCCATGGTTATCTCCTTAAAGTTGTCTGATCAATTCAATACGATTGCAGTATGCGCCGGGACCGATCCCCGCAATAGCAGAAAAGCGTGATCGTGGGCTCATGATTTTCATTAGGTTCGGCTGCAACCGCTTTCGGCGGATACGAGCCGGTATCACGGCTCCAGCAACCCGGCACGCATTGCGATCAACGCGATCTCAGCCGAATTCCCGGCGCCGAGCTTCTGCTTGATGTTGTACAAATGAGTACCGACCGTACGCGGGCTGAGGAATAGCAATTCGGCGATTTCGTTCACCGCCTTGCCTTTCGCCAGCAGCATGAACACTTCGAATTCGCGCGGACTCAGCACGTCGACCGGGTTTTTCTCGCCGGTCAACTGCTGGACGGCGAGCTGGTTCGCCATCTTCGGTTCGAGGAAAATTTTTCCCCGCGCGACTTGGCGGATCGCCGCAATCAACTCTTCCGGCGCGCTGCGTTTCGACAAATAGCCGAGTGCACCCGCCTGCAACACGCGCTTCGGGTGCATGGTGTCGTCGTGCGCCGAGAGCACGAGAATCTTCGCCTCGCGATTTCTGGCGAGGATGCGCGTGATGGCTTCGAGCCCGCCGATGCCGGGCATCGACAAATCCATGACCATTACGTCGGGTTTGATCTTGACGTAATCGTTGCACGCAGCCTCGCCGCTTTCAGCTTCCGCGACGACTTGCACGTCGGAGACGCTCTGCAGCAGCAACCGGAAACCCATGCGCACAACAGCGTGGTCATCGACCAGCATCACCCGGATCGCGCTCATGCAGCGCGCTCCAGTGGAAGAACGACAATCACCCGCAAACCGGCGCCTGGCCGGCTTTCCGTCTCGAAGCTGCCATTCAACGCGTGCACGCGTTCACGCATGCCGATCAGGCCGAAGTGGCCGTTTTTCGCTTCACCATCGCCGATGCCCTTGCCGTTATCCGCCACCAGCAACTTTACGCTACCGTCGGCCCGGCTCAGCGAAATCTCGGCTTTGCTTGCGGCGGCGTGGCGCACCAGATTGGTCAGGCATTCCTGAACCAGGCGGTAGAGCGTGATATTGATGGTTTCGCCGAGGTCGTCGAGCTTGCCTTGCAAACACACCTCGAATTTGATTTCCGGATGACGTTCGCGCCAGGTATTGACGGTATCGCTGAGGGTCTCCAGCAAGCCGAGATGATCAAGCCCGCTCGGCCGCAGATCGCGAATGATGCCATGCATGACGTCGTAGATATGGCTGGCAACGGAGACGATAGTCTGCGCGTTTTCGTGAATATCGGCGGCATTGTCTTTGCTGCGGTTGGCGATTGAATAACCGATCGTCTTGATCGCGATCACGCACTGGCCAAGCTCGTCGTGCAGCTCGCGCGCGAGATGGCGGCGCTCTTCCTCGACGTGGCTTTGAATCAGCTGCGTCAGCTTGCGGTTCTCTTCGAGTTCGCGTGCGGTCTGTTGCGCCCGTTTGTTTTCGGTAATGTCGCGCATGCTGCAGATCTGGCCGATCACACGCTCGTCGTGCGGATCGATCAGCGGCGCCGCCGACAGCGCGACATCGAGCACGCGGCCGTCGCTCGTCACGCGTTCAGTCTCCAGATTTTCGATCAGCTCGCGATGTGCTACCGACTCCAGATTCTGAGCGATTTCGGCAACGCGCCCGGGCGCTGTCAGCAGCGTCGCCGATTTGCCGTCGACTTGCGCCGCTGTGTAGCCGAACAGCCGCTCGGCAGCCGGATTCCAGAATGTGATATTGCCTTGCAGGTCGTAAATCATGATGGCATCCGACGATTGTTTTACCAGCAACGCAAGGCGCCGGTTTTCG
>JACMKV010000272.1 GCA_014379915.1 Burkholderiales bacterium | reverse complement strand
GTCGACATACTCGGCGAGAAACCGCTGCGCCTGCTGCAGGACCGCGGCCTGCGCAGAAACGAAATCACGGCTGCGGACCTGATGACGCCGCAACAGGAGCTCGACGTGCTGGCGTTTCAAACGCTGCTTTCAGCCAAGGTCGGTCACATCGTTTCGACGCTGAAATCATGGGGCCGCCAACACGCCGTGGTCGTGGAAAACAATGCGGTGCGCGGGCTTTTTTCGGCTTCGCAGATCGCGCGCAGCCTTGGTGTGCCGGTTCACATGACCGAGGTCGCCCGTACGTTCGCGGAGATCGAAGCGATATTGCACTAGCCGCGGAGCTACACATCGCCAAACGCCCGCCGACGTCGAGGGCTTGAAGAAGTCCCGGCACGCTTCGCTTATCCAGCGATCCCGCAATTATTTCGCTTTACCCGGAGACGCATGCAGCTTCATCGGAGTTGCTCGCGTCCAGGCGACTCCTGGGTTCGCATGACAGCGAAAAACCATGGCTGAGATTTGGTTCTACATATTCGTCGGCTTCGCTGCGCAACTGGTCGATGGCGCACTCGGCATGGCGTATGGTTTGATCGCGACGTCGCTGCTGCTGGGTATGGGCGTGACACCGGCGACGGCGAGTGCGACGGTGCATACATCAGAAGTTTTCACGACCGGCTTCTCGGCTTTTTGGCATCATTATTTCGGCAACATCGACAAGGCATTATTCCGCCGCTTGTTGCTGCCGGGGATGATAGGCGCCGGCATAGGCGCTTATCTGCTGGCGTCAATTTCGGGAGATCTGCTCAAACCTTTCATCGCCGTCTATCTGATTGTTCTGGGCGCGGTCGTCGTCATCAAGGCATTCAGGGAATTTCCCCCGATCGCCGTCACCAAACATGTCGCACCGCTCGGATTTTCCGGCGCGCTCGTCGATGCCATCGGCGGCGGCGGATGGGGACCGATCGTCGCCTCGACGTTGCTGGCGCGCGGCAGCCATGCGCGACTCACCGTCGGTACGGTCAATGCGGTCGAGTTTTTCGTCACGCTAACAGCGTCGCTGGTCTTCATCGCGACGCTCGGTATGATGCAGTGGAAGATCATCCTCGGCTTGGCACTCGGCGGCATGCTCGCCGCGCCGATCGGCGCCTATATCGTGAAGAAAATTCCGATCAGACCGCTGATGTTTTTTGTCGGCTTCCTTATCATGGGCCTGAGCGGACTCACCCTTTTCAAAACCATAGCTCCCCGCCTATGACTTCGATTTCCGACCCGGAAACGCTGGCACTCGCCAAGGCGCTGGTCGCGCGCCGTTCGCCGACGCCCGATGACGGCGGCTGCCAGGCCCTGATCGGCGAACGGCTGCAACGCGCCGGCTTCACGCTGGAGCCGATGCGCTTTGGCGACGTCGACAACCTGTGGGCGCGGCGCGGCGGCACGCGCCCGGTCATCTGTTTCGCCGGCCACACCGATGTGGTTCCGACCGGCCCCGAAGATAAATGGCACAGCCCGCCGTTCATGCCGACCGTGCGCGACGGCATGCTATACGGCCGCGGCACGGCTGACATGAAATCGTCGATCGCGGCTTTCATTACCGCAGCCGAGGCTTTCACCTCGGACCATCCGCGACATCGCGGTTCGATCGCATTGTTGATTACGTCCGACGAAGAAGGCGTGGCGGTCGACGGCACGGTTCGCGTCGTCGAAGCGCTGCGGGCGCGCGGCGAAAAACTCGATTACTGCATCGTCGGCGAGCCAACTTGCGTCTCCAGACTCGGCGACACGATCAAGAACGGACGCCGCGGTTCGTTATCGGCAACGCTGATCGTGAATGGCGTGCAAGGGCACGTCGCCTATCCGCATCTCGCCAGCAATCCCGTGCATCTCGCCGCGCCGGCAATTGTCGAACTGACGCAGGAAAAATGGGACGACGGCAATGAATATTTTCCGCCGACGACCTTTCAGATTTCCAACATACACGGCGGCACCGGTGCGACCAACGTGATTCCCGGCGAACTCGAGATCGAATGCAACTTCCGTTTCTCGACGGCCAGAACGCTCGAAGCGCTGAAAGGCCGCGTTCATGAAATACTCGATCGTCATGAGCTCGACTATCGCATCGACTGGTCGCTGTCCGGAAAACCCTATCTGACCGCGAAAGGCGACCTCGTCGATGCCGTCAGCAAAGCGGTACGCGAAATGACGGGATACGCGCCCGAACTTTCGACCTCCGGCGGAACCTCCGACGGGCGGTTCATCGCCGATATCTGCCCGCAAGTCATCGAGCTCGGCCCGCTCAACGCAACCATACATAAAGTCGATGAGTGCGTCGCTGTCGCCGATATCGAAAACCTGCATCGCATCTACTATGGAACGCTGGTTAATCTGCTCAAGAAACTCTGATTACGTGCCGTTCGCTCTGAGCTCGTCGAAGGGCAATCGCCCAACGCATTGACTGAGCCCCATTCATGGTTCGACAAGCTCGCCACGAACGGCCTAACTGGGGCACCATCGTAAACTCCAGTGAATTACCTCTGTAACGCAGGCGTTAAGTCGATAAAAAACCGACATTATGTTCACAGAAGCTAAAGCGCAGCTGCAAACGATCCGCGACTTGCTGCGGTTCGCGGTAAGCCGATTCAATGAAGCCGGCCTCGCGTTCGGCCATGGCTCGAGCAACGCCTACGACGAGGCCGCTTACTTGATATTGCACGCACTGCACCTGCCGCTCGACACGCTAGATCCATTACTCGATGCCCGCCTGCTCCCCGAAGAAATCAGTCACGTCCTGAGGCTGCTCGGCCGCCGCATCAACGAACGCATTCCAGCCGCCTACCTCACGCACGAAGCCTGGCTCGGCGAACACAAATTCTATGTTGACGAACGCGTGATCGTGCCGCGCTCGTTCATCGCCGAGCTGCTGCGCGATCGGTTCGCCGAAGTTGCGATGGACCTCGACACGATCCATTCGGGGCTCGACCTTTGCACCGGCTCCGGCTGCCTCGCCGTCCTGCTCGCACTTGAATTTCCGGACGCGCGCATCACCGCCGCCGATATCTCCAAAGACGCGCTCGAGGTCGCCCGCCGCAATGTCCGCGACTACGGTCTCGATGAGCGCGTCGAGATCGTCGAGTCGAATCTGTTCACCGCGTTGCCGGGATGCCGCTTTGATCTGATCGTCTCCAACCCCCCGTATGTGACCGCCGCCGCGATGGCCGCGCTGCCGCAGGAATATCACTACGAACCCCCGCTGGCCCTGGGCGGCGGCTACGACGGCCTGGACATTGTCCGCCGCATAATTGCCGGAGCGCGCGAACATCTGACGGAGGCAGGCGCGCTGATCGTTGAAGTCGGCCACAACCGCGACGGCGTCGAACGTGCCTTCCCTGCCCTTCCCTTTACCTGGCTTACCACGAGCGGCGGCGACGATGGTGTTTTTGCGCTAACCACGGAACAACTGACCGCACGCGGCGAGCCGCGACTTTAGTTGTAAGCCACTACAGCTTTAATTTCTAAAAGGAAATCTCATGATCATCACTACTACCCCCGACATCCAGGGCAGACCCATCCAGGAATATTTCGGCATCGTGACCGGTGAGGCCGTGCTCGGTGCGAACGTGTTCCGCGACCTGTTCGCCGGCATCCGCGACATCGTCGGCGGCCGCTCCGGCTCTTACGAAAAAGAGCTGCGCAAGGCGCGTGAAATCGCCTTCGAAGACCTGGCCGATGCAGCAGAAAAACGCGGCGCGAATGCCGTCGTCGGGGTCGACATCGACTACGAAGTGCTCGGCGAAAAAAACGGCATGTTGATGGTCAGTGTTTGCGGGACCGCGGTTCGAATATGACACTCTGCTTCAAGCGGTTCCGGCGGAAGTCTGACCCGCGTAAATCCTCTCCTTCAGAGGAGGGCGACGCGAAGTGGCGGGGTGGTTGGCCGGAGTGCGGTGAAGCGCGTCGAAGGGAGACCGCTTCGCACTTCAATATAAATGTAAGCGTGTTGCGGTTATCCTCGCGAAGCTCGTAACGCACTCGATATGCCTGCGATCGGCCTGCACTGCGATCGGAATCGCCGGCGGGGCACCAATCATCACCAACAGGAGTCGCTAAATGGTTTACAAAGGCGGATGCCACTGCGGTCGCGTTGCGTTTGAAGTCGAGGGTGCGCTTGGCCAGGTCATGGAATGCAACTGTTCACACTGCAGCAAGAAAGGTTACCTGCTGTGGTTCGTGCCTCGTGAAGCCTTGCGGTTCGATGCGCCGGAAGGCGATCTTGCGACCTACACGTTCAACAAGCACGTGATCAAGCATCATTTCTGCGACAAATGCGGCTGCGCGCCATTCGGTTTCGGCGCCGAGCCATCCGGCGCTGCCATGGCCGCCGTCAACGTGCGCTGCCTGGATGGGATTGAGCTATCGACGTTGAGTGTCAAGCAGATCGATGGGCGCAGCCTTTAGCGCCCGCTGTATCGAACCGCATCAGACCAACGCGCAGAGCTTCGCTTGCATGCCGTCTGATAAATTTTCGCCGCCGGGCGCGTGGACAGGCGTGCGGACACGTTAGTGCCGAAGGTACCCGTCCGCGGGAAGCACGCCAAGCCACGCCTCCCGCCCCGGATCGCTACGCGAACGCCGTGTCGGC
>JACMKV010000271.1 GCA_014379915.1 Burkholderiales bacterium | reverse complement strand
GCGACAAAGCAGACCGCCCGCACAGCCCCGTCCCTTCGGGTTTCGACGATAACGGGCCGTCTGCGTCGCCGCGCAGCTTGCCCGTAGTCCGGCTACTGATGCTGCGCCGCGCGTCTAGCAGCCAGCCCGTTCTCGTCGAAACGCGATCCGCGTGGGACTTAATCAGAGGTTCCTCAGGCAGCGGTTGGGGAGGGTTTTCCGGGTAAGGGGCGCCGATGGTCCCCTCGCTGCGCTCTCCCCCCTACCCCTCTTTTCAAAAGGGGAGAGAGAGTCTAAATTCGCGTTACCCCGTCGGGGAGTCCCACGTCAAGCGACGTAGGTCAGGTTACTGCAGGCTACCTGACATCTGCTTCAAAAGCCGTTACGCCGACCCACCTCCTCTCCTCGCTTCCTGCCTGCCTTACTTGGCGGCCCCGACTTTTTTGTTCTCCGGCACGGTCCAGAAGAACACGCGATGGTTGCCGACGCTCAACGATTGATCCGGCTTCCAGTCGCCCATGTCGTAATTGTGCGAGACGATGCGCGTGCCAGGCTTCAATTGCAGCAGCTTGGGCCGCAGCTTCATGTTCACGTCGGGCATCAGATACAGCGAGATTACGGTCGCCTTGGATAAATCTATTTCGAACAAGTTGCCCAGCAGGAACTTCACCTTGTCGGTGACCTTGGCTTGTTTGGCGTTCTCGTTGGCTTCCTGGATGCGTTCCGGATCGATATCGACGCCGACGCCGCGCGTACCGAACTCTTTGGCCGCAGTGATCGGAATCCGCCCATCGCCGGAACCGAGGTCATACAGGACGTCGTTTTTTCCGACCTTTGCCACTTTTAGCATTTCGGCCACCACTTCTTCGGGCGTCGGCACGAACGGCACGTCCTTCTGGACTTGCTCCGCGTAGGCCGAGACCGCCAGGCTCAGGTACAGGTAGAGATGCAGGTGCAGGGCCCACAACAGATTCCTTTTCAGCATGATGATTTCTCCTTTGTTGATGAGTGGTTACAACGTTGGTCCGACGCGCCAGCAACAGCACCGGCACACCCGCCAGCAGGACAGTGACGCCCACTAGCGCTCCTATGCCGGTGTAGGCGAGGCTGGACGCCAGCATATAAAGACAGGTTGCGCAAAACACCAGCGGTGTCAGCGGATACAGCGGAACGCGGAACGGCCGCGCGATACCGGGTTCCTTGCGGCGCAGAACGAACAGCGAAATCCCGGTCAGCAAAAAAAACAACCAAAATACCGGCGCCGTGTAATCGACGATGGTCGAGAAGCCTTCGCGCGTCGCGGTTCCGAGTGCGACCAGCAACAGCGCGACAGCACCCTGCGCGAGCAAGGCATTAACCGGGGTCGCGGCGCGCTCGTTCCAGCGACCCATGAAGCGGAACAACGAATAATCGCGGCCGACCGCGTAGGCGGTGCGGGCGCCGGTGATCGTCGTCGCGTTGATCGAAGTCAGCGCCGAAATTGCGACCAGCACACTCAGCCATTGCGCGCCGCGCTCGCCGAGGACCGCGCGCATCAGGTCGGCGCCAACGGCTTCGCTCGTTGCCATCGCGGAAAGGCCGAGCCCGTTCACGTAGGCGAGATTGACGAGCACGTAAAGCGCCGTCACCACACCGATGCTCCAGATCAAGGTGCGCACGACGTTGCGCGCCGGATTCTTAATCTCCGCCGACACATACGCCGCTTCGTTCCAGCCGCCGTAGGTGAGCAGCACGAACACCATGGCCATGCCGAGCGCCGGCGCCATCGCCGAGCCGGGCGATGCGGAAGATGCGGGCGCTGTCGTTTCAGCCGTGCCAGACCAGGCGAGGCCGATGATGACGATCAGCAGCAGCCCGAGCACTTCGACCGTCGTCAAAATGTTCTGCGTTCGCGTGCCGCGCGGCAAGCCGGTAACGTTGAGACCGGTCAGGATAATGATGATCAGCGCGCCGTAGATCGGCGCCGAATACGCGCCGAAGCTGTAAAGCTGCGCGGCGTAATCGCCGAACACGAAAGCGAGCAGCGCGATCGATCCGGTCTGGATCACTGTCATGCGCGCCCACACGAACAGGAAGGACACGTTGCGGCCGAATGCGCGCGTCAGGAAGTGATAGTCGCCGCCGCTGTTTGGATAGGTGGTCGCCAACTCGGCGTAGCACAGCGCGCCGATCAGCGAAATCAGGCCGCCTGCGACCCATACGGCGATGAACATCATCTCGCTGGAGCTGTTGGCGGCAACCAGCGACGGCGTTTTGAAAATCCCGGCGCCGACGACGATACCGACGACGATACCGATCGCGTCGACAATTCTTAAGGTGGGCTTCGGGGTGGGCGTCGATGGCGGTTGCGTATTCAATGTAGGTTTGGAGGTGGAGACCGGCTTCGCCGCCGTGGCGCACAATTTATGCCACAGACGGCGCTGTAAAAAAGAGGTTTGGAAGCAATGCATTGTTCCAAGGCTTTCGCACACTTCCGTACTGACGGTTTTACCGGGCAGATGGCCGCCGTGTAAGACTTACAAGCTTCGCGGCGCAAACGGAAAGGCTATTTGCTAGAATCCATTCGCTTTCACAAGTTCAATCTTGCTTCGAGAAAACGTTATGCTGACTGGCTTCGTCGTTTTGTACATCCTGATTTCCATAGGTATCGGCCTGTACGCAGCTACGCGCGTGCACAACACGCAGGACTACGTCGTCGCCGGCCGCTCGCTGCCGCTCTATGTCGTGATCGCGACGGTATTCGCGACGTGGTTCGGCTCGGAAACCGTGCTGGGCATTCCGGCCGCATTTCTCGAAGGCGGCCTGCGCGGCATCGTCGCCGACCCGTTCGGCTCGACCCTGTGCCTGATCCTGGTCGGCCTGTTTTTCGCGGCCCGGTTGTACCGGATGAAGCTTCTGACCATCGGCGATTATTACCGCGCGCGCTACAACCGCCCGGTCGAATTACTGGCGAGCCTCGCTATCGTGATCTCGTATCTGGGCTGGGTGTCGGCGCAGATCGTAGCCCTCGGGCTGGTTTTCAATATTTTGTCCGATCATGCCATCAGCATGCAAATCGGCATCGTCATGGGTGCGGGCATCGTCCTGATCTACACCTTGTACGGCGGCATGTTTTCAGTCGCGTGGACCGATTTTTTTCAGATGACGATCATCATCGTCGGCCTGATTTACATCGTTTACGTGGTCGGCGATCTCGCCGGTGGACCGGGGCGGGTTATCGAGCACGCAGCCGCCGCCGGCAAATTCGAATTCTGGCCGGCGCTTGCCGCACGAGAAGTGCTGGCATTCATTGGCGCCGCGGTGACAATCATGTTCGGCTCGATTCCACAGCAGGACGTGTTTCAACGCGTGATGTCGGCGCGCACTGAAAACATCGCCGTCAGCGGCGCGGTACTCGGCGGCGGCCTGTATTTCATCTTCGCCTTCCTGCCGCTGTTTCTGGCTTACGCGGCGACCTTGATCGATCCGGACATGGTCGCCGGCCTGCTCAAAAAAGATTCGCAGCTGATACTGCCTACGCTGATCCTCGATCACACGCCGCTGATCGCGCAGGTCCTGTTTTTCGGCGCGCTGCTGTCCGCCATCATGAGCACGGCGAGCGGAACCTTGCTCGCGCCCTCGGTAACCTTCACGGAAAACATTCTCAAAGGATTTCTGAAAAAGGATTTGAGCGACCGCGAGTTGCTGCTCGCGATGCGCCTGGTCGTGATTGGATTTACCGTTAGCGTCACGGCATTCGCGCTGAACTCCGATTCGAGCATTTACGAAATGGTCGAGAGCGCTTACAAGATCACGCTGGTTGTCGCGTTCATTCCACTCGTCGCCGGGCTTTACTGGAAGCACGCAACTACGCAAGGCGCACTGGCCGCGATCACTCTTGGATTCTGCAGCTGGATTGCGCTCGAAATTCTCGCTCCGGAAGGGCTGTGGCCTCCACAACTGGTCGGGCTGCTGATGAGTTTGACCGGGATGATCGTGGGTTCGCTATTGCCGCAGCTTGGAGCAATTCGTAAGCCCGCGTAGATTTTGTCGCGCAGCTGCGAGCCGCCTCTTGAGTTGTACTTGACCACTCCGCCGCTTATCGTTTCACCGTTTTTGCGTTTTGCCCGAACAGGATGCTGCGCGAGCCTTCATTGACGACCGAGGCTTCGCTGACGGTTTTGCCTTTATCATAAGCGCGCTGCGTCGCCGGCCGCGCCTTGATCGCAGTGAACCAGCGCTGCAAATTCGGGAAATCGGCAATATCCTGGCGCTGGCGCTGGTATGGCACGATCCACGGATAGCACGCCATATCGGCGATCGAATAGCCGCCGACGATGAACTCGCGATCCTCCAGCCTGCAGTTGAGTACTGCATAAAGCCGCGCCGTCTCGTCGACGTAGCGATCGATCGCATACGGAATCGGTTCCGGCGCATATTGCACGAAATGATGATTCTGCCCAGCCATCGGCCCAAGGCCGCCGACTTGCCAGAACAACCACTGCAACACATCGGCGCGCTCGCGCGTTTCCTTCGGCAGAAAACGGCCGGTTTTTTCCGCCAGATACAGCAGGATCGCGCCCGATTCGAAAATCGAAATCGCCTCGCCGCCATCCGCCGGCGTGCGGTCGATGATGGCCGGCATCCGGTTATTCGGTGCGATTTCGAGAAAAGCCGGCTTGAATTGATCGCCGCGTCCGATATTGATCGGCATGACCTCGTAGGGCAATCCGGTCTCTTCGAAAAACATTGTGATCTTGTGGCCGTTCGGCGTCGGCCAATAATAGAGTTCTATCATTTTTCGTGGTTTTTCTCGTTGGAAATCGTTGAACGTGCTGATTGAGAGTCATCCGCCAAGCCGGGGTTCAGCGCGGTCTCGATTTGCCAGGATTGCAATATGCCAAGCGCATGCTCAGCCGGCGGTGTGCAGCGGAAACCTGCGCGCAGCGAATCCAGCGGCACCGCGGCTGCATCGGCGCCTGCTCGCACCTGCGCACCCGCGCTGCTACACTCGAATCGATATGTCCGATCCATCCGCCACCAGAAGCGCGCGAGCACCTCAACCGGCGTCGCGCACCGCAGCGCAGGCAGCCGCGACAGCGGAATCGTCAGCGCAAGCGCGCCGAAAAACAGAACAGTGCGCCCGCGCTTCACGCTTGCCGGTTTATCTCGCGATCGCCTATGTCCTGCTGATTGTGCTCGCAAGCCTGTCTCCGTTCACCGGCTGGCGAGACAGCGGCGCACCGGTGCTCGCCTTCCTGTTCGAAACCGCGCGGAATTATCAAACCCGTTTCGATCTGATGATCAATATTCTCGGCTACGCGCCGATCGGATTTCTGTTTGGCATGTGGGCGTTATCGCGGCTCAGGCCGGCCTTCGCTGTCCTGCTCGCAGGCCTCGGCGGCGGGTTGCTGAGTCTGGCGATGGAATCGCTGCAGTCGTATCTACCGACGCGAATATCGTCGGTCGTCGATTTTGTCTGTAACAGCACGGGTGCATTTGCCGGAGCGTTGCTGGCGGCTTTGCTCGGCTGGCGCTTGCTCGAAAGCCGGCGGCTGTCGGCCGTGCGCCATCAGTTTTTCTATCCCGGCGCCGCGACCCCGGCCGGCCTGGTTTTGCTGGGTTTCTGGCTGCTCAGTCAGACCAATCCTTCGATCTCGCTATTCGGCAACGGCGATTTGCGCGTCTGGCTCGGCGAAGATTCAGTCGAGTTTCATTCCGCGCAATTTTTTATCTGGGCCGAGACTGCAGTGGTCGCACTGAATCTGCTCGGCGCAGGTTTGCTCGCAGCGAACCTGACCGCCAATAACGCCAGCGCCGGGCGATTCATCTTTGCGCTGCTCGCCGCGGTTTTCACGGTCAAATCGTCGGCGGTTGGCGTAATAGTCGATGCCGATCGCGCGTTTGCCTGGCTGACCTTCGGCGCCTGGCTCGGACTGCTGGCGGGTGGCGCGAGCCTGATCGTGCTGATCAGACTGGAACGCCGCAAGCGGTTTGTCATCGCGTTTGCGAGTCTGGCGCTGGCTACCGCGCTGGTGAATTTTCTGCCGATGAATCCGTATCTGATTTCATCGTTTGAACTCTGGCGCGAAGGCCAGTATCTGAACCTCAACGCGTCGACGCGCTTCGTCTCGGCGTTGTGGCCGTTTGCCGCGATGCTTTATCTGGCGACGCATTCGGCGCGCCGGGAAAGCCTTTATACTTGAGCGATGTCTTATTTTCAGCATCACGTTTTTTTCTGCTGCAATCAACGTAAAGCGGGCGAAGCATGCTGTGCCGACCGCGGCGCCAGCGCAATGCGCGATTACGCGAAAAAGCGGCTCAGGGAACTGAGGCTCGACGGCCCGGCCAGGAATCGGATCAACATGGCCGGCTGCCTCGATCGCTGCGAACAAGGGCCGGTGATCGTCGTTTATCCCGAGGAAGTCTGGTACACGTACGTCGACAAGGACGATATCGACGAAATCATCGACGAGCATTTGCAGCACGGCCGCGTCGTCGAGCGCTTGCGCCTGCCCTGACGCTGGCACGAACCCCGGAGAAGCGGATTGGCCGAAAACGGTCGCGAAAACGGCCCCGTATTTAGCGCGGGTAAAAACATTGCGCTGAAGATTCCCCCGCATCAATTCGCCGCAACGGTTGCGTTCTACCGCGACGTGCTCGGCCTGCAACTCGTCGACGAATTCGCGCCTGCGATCGTCGTCGAATTCGGCGCCATCCGGTTGTGGATCGACCGCACGCCCGCGCTGAGCCAGGCCGAGCTTTGGCTGGAAATCGAGACGCCTGACGCCGAGCGTGCCGCGGCGTACCTCGATGCGCAAGGTGTAACGCGTTGCGACGCGATCGAAGGGCTGCCCGAAGGTTTCGACGGGCTCTGGATCATGAACCCGGCGGGAATCGTCCATCTGGTCAACGGCAGCGGTGCAGGCAATGAAAAGTAGCGATGGAGCGTAGGTGAAGGTTGCCGCATCGATTCGCGCCATCGCCATGGTTGCCGTCGCCGCTTTAACGCTTTAACGAGGCCACTAAAATTCAGCGTAGTTTACGTCGTCTGATCGACGGGCCGGCGGGCAAGCTCGAGCTCGCTATCGACCGGACGGAGAACGCACCCGTAGGCGTCGCCCTGATCGCCCATCCGCACCCGCTGCAGGGCGGCACCCTCGACAACAAGGTCGTGGCCACGCTGGTTCGGGCATTTACAAAGCTCGGCTACGTTGCGCTGCGCATGAACTTCCGCGGCGTCGGGCAAAGCGAAGGCCATCATGATAACGGCATTGGCGAAACGAACGACATGCTGGCGGTCGCCGACTACGCACGAAACGAATTCGGCAATCTGCCGATCGTGCTCGCCGGTTTCTCGTTCGGCGCATACGTGCAATCGCGGGTCGCGCAGCGGATCGAACATCAGCGGCTCGTATTGATCGCGCCCGCGGTCGATCGCTTCGAGGTCGGCGCGGTTCCCGACAACACGCTGGTCATACACGGCGACGAAGACGATGTCGTTCCGCTTTCCGCAACGCTGAAATGGGCCAGGGCGCAGAAACTTCCGGTCGTCGTGCTGCCCGGCGCCGGGCATTTTTTTCACGGCTATCTGATCGAATTGCAGGCCGTGGTGCTGGCTTCGTTTGGCGCTCCCGAAAATCCTGCTTGAGCCGATGTTCCATCTGCAGGTACAAAATCTGCGCAAGTCGTACGGCGAATGCGAAGTCGTGCGCGGCCTCGCGCTTGCGCTCGCGCCCGGCGAATGCTTCGGCCTGCTCGGGCCGAATGGCGCCGGCAAAACGACGACGCTGCGGCTGTGCCTGGGCCTGACCGATCCCGATGCCGATTCCGGCGCCATCACGCTGCTCGGGCTGCCGGTGCCGGCGCGGGCGCGCGAGGCGCGGCTCAAGGTCGGCGTCGTGCCGCAAGTCGATAACCTCGACCCCGACTTCAGCGCCTATGAGAATTTGTACACCTATGGCCGCTATTTCGGCCTGTCGCGGCACGCGCTAGTCAAGCGCATACCGGAATTGCTCGAATTCGCCGGCCTCGGCGCGCGCGCCGACAGCAAGATACAAACCCTGTCGGGTGGCATGAAACGGCGGCTCGCATTGGCGCGCGGCCTGATCAACGACCCCGACCTGCTGTTTCTCGACGAGCCGACGACCGGGCTCGATCCGCAAGCTCGGCATCTGATCTGGCAGGGTTTGCAACGGCTGCTGAAGCTCGGCAAAACCATCTTGCTAACCACGCATTTCATGGACGAAGCCGAGCGTCTGTGCGACCGCCTGAGCGTCATGGATCATGGCCGCATCATCGCCAGCGGCAGTCCGCGCGAGTTGATCGCAGCGCAGATCGAGCCGCACGTGTTCGAGATTTATGGCGACACAGCGCAAGACTGGGCGCGGCAGCACGGCTGGCTCGCGCAGCGCTGCGAGCAAAGCGGCGAGACTGTATTCTGCTACGCGCGCGATGCGGCGCCGCTACTCAAGAATCTGGAAACGTACGAGGGGCTGCGTTATCAGCATCGTCCGGCGAATCTGGAGGATGTGTTTTTGAAACTCACCGGGCGCGAATTGCGCGATTGATCACATGGCTCTCACTAACTAGCCTGTCGTCTCCGCGGATGCGTCGCGGATGCGGGGACCCTGTGACTTCCGTCAAAGACGCTGGATTCCCGCGTTCGCGGGAACGACGGTGAAAGGGTATTGATGGCATCAACGTTTGCAACAGAGCGCAAACACTTCCGTGCGCCCTCCCCCAGCCTGCGCTTCTCGCATGTCTGGCGGCGCAACTTTCTGGTTTGGCGCAAGCTGGCGATTCCGTCGGTGATCGGCAATCTCGCCGATCCGCTGCTGTTCATGCTCGGCCTGGGATACGGATTGGGCGCGCTGATGCCCGATGTAAACGGCATTCCGTACATCAATTTTCTGGCCGCAGGCACGATCTGCTACAGCACGATGAACAGCGCGAGTTTCGAAGCGATGTACTCGGCGTTTTCGCGCATGCATGTGCAAAAAACCTGGGAAGCGATTCTGAACGCGCCGTTGACGCTCGACGACGTGCTGATCGCCGAGGCGGTGTGGGCCGCGAGTAAAAGCTTCTTGAGCGGCATCGCGATTCTTGCCGTCATCGGCCTGCTCGGACTTTCCGATTCGGCGCTGGCGCTGTGGATCATTCCGCTGACGATATTGATCGGCTTGTGCTTCGCGTCGCTGGGACTGGTCATGACCGCGCTGGCGCCAAGCTACGAGTTTTTTATGTACTACATGACGCTGGTCATGACGCCGATGATGCTGTTGTCTGGCGCGTTTTTTCCGCGCGCGCAAATGCCGCCGCTGGTTCAGGACATTTCACTTT
>JACMKV010000270.1 GCA_014379915.1 Burkholderiales bacterium | reverse complement strand
GTAGCGCATATCCATGACCGACCTATCGATACGCCCGAGAAGAAGCAATCCATTCAACAGCAAGCTCGCGCCCGCCAACAGCAGTTACGCTGCGTACCAGGACGAGGAACTGATACACCCGCTCGCGCCGCACCTCGCGCCGTCGTCGCTGACCGAGCAAGTCCACGAATCGTTTCGTCAGCTCGTGCTCGATCCGAAGTTTTCCTGCGTCGGCGCCAAGTCGGCGATCGCGCGCGGCAGTTATCGCCTGGGTCAATATGGAACGCTCGCGTCGGTCGAGGCCACTGCAGGCCTCGCTTACGATCTCTATGAATTCGTGCAAGACCAAGCCGGGTTCGAGGGCGAGTTCTCGACTTTGTTCGCGACCTTCACCGATCCGGTTCCCGGGACTGAAAAGGAATTCGAGAGCCTGCTGTGGGCGCAGTTGCAGCGCCTGCACGAACTCGATCGCGCGCATCATCGCTGGGATCCGGCGGTCAGCAGCGATCCCGACGACCCCGAGTTTTCGTTCAGTTTTGCCGAGCGCGGATTTTTCGTGGTCGGCCTGCACCCGAAGAGTTCGCGCCTGACGCGGCGCTTCGCGTGGCCGACGCTGGTATTCAATCTGCATGAACAGTTCGAGCGGCTGCGCGAATCCGGCCATTACAAGCGCATGCAGTCGGTCATTCGCGAGCGCGAACTCGCGCTGCAGGGAAGCATCAATGCCAACCTGAGCAATTTCGGCGAGCAATCCGAGGCGCGCCAATATTCGGGGAGGCGCGTCGAGGCTGGATGGCGATGCCCGTTCTCGGTTGGCAGAAAAATTAGCTGATGCAGGAATCGACTTCGGGCGGAGCCGGCTGATTGCAGCAAATTGCGCGGCATCCACTCGCCCCGCAGACCGGGACTGCTTTCGAAATCGAGCGCGGACAGATTCTGCGCATCATCGATCCGATGGGTGAACAGGTGTCTGATCTGACCGCGTTCGCGCGCAACGATCGCGACGAATGGCTGTCCTCGGGACGCAGTATCGATTATGCCAATACCATATACCTGACCAGCGGCCATGTTTTGTATTCGAACCGCAGCAACCCGATGTTCACGATCGTCGAAGACAAGGTCGGCCGCCACGATTTTCTGCTGACGCCGTGCAGCGCAGAGACATTCAGGATCATCTACAACAACGACGCCGCGCATCCGAGCTGCTTCGATAACCTGAAGATGCACCTCGCCGCTTTCGGGATCGCCCCCGATCGTATTCCCACGACGTTCAATATTTTCATGAACGTGGTCATCGGCGGCGACGGCAAACTGATCATCGCGCCGCCGCAATCACGGGCCGGCGATTACATCGATTTGCGCGCGGAGATGGACCTGATCGTCGGCGTCACCGCGTGCTCGGCCGAGATGTCGAACAATTACCGCTTCAAGCCGATCGATGTCGAAGTGTACGGCTGATAGAACGGGGATGGGCTCGATCCCCGACTCACTTCGGGTTGCACCCTCCCGACTTGCTGGGGCGGGTGGGGTAGGAGAATGCCGCCTCGCGCTTGTTTCCACGCTCACCCCCATCCGGTGCGCGGACACGTTACCGCGAAGCGGCCGTCTGCGGGGAGCGCGCCTTGGCCCCGCCTCCCGCAAGCGGGCCTGCGGCTAACGTGTCGGCGGAGCCTTCCCCCGTCAGGGGGAAGGAGAAACCGACGTGGCTGGGGAGAGCTGGGGTGGGGCTCCGCTCAGTCAGACGCTCAGCGACTGGCGTAGCGATTGCGCAAATCGCGGACCTTGTCGTGATTCTGCTGAACACCCTGGAATTGGCGCTCAACGATCATGCGCACATCAGGGGGCAGGTCCGAATCCAGCGCTTCCCGGTAAGACTTCACGGCGACGTCTTCACCGCGCTCTACTTCGTTGAGAATCGCTTTATCGTCCTTGCCGGTCACTGCCGATTTGATATTGGCCCAGCCGCGATGCAAGGCGCCCGCCACGCTGCCGCTTGTCTCCGGATCGCCGCCCAACCGCTGCACCTGAACCCGCAGTTCCTGCGCGCCTTCGGCACAGCGCCGGGCGCCGGTGTCAAACACGACTTTCAGTTCGTTGTCCTTGACATTTTCAGCGCAGGTTTTGTAACCCTGTTCGCCGTCTTTGCACGTTTCGATCAAATCATTGAGGGCCGATACGACGTCGTCTTTATCCATGGTTGAACTCCTTTGAGTGAGATTGAGGTACCACGCCATAGATAAAAGCAAGCGCTGTGCCGTCGCCGTACCGCACCGCGCTGCCTCAGACCATCTTTTTTCGTCGCTAGTCATCATCTGTTGATGGCAGTAATCTCTACACGCGAAAGTGTATAAATTACACGAACTACTGGCCCGTTAGCGGTGGCTGACGGCTACTGGCGGCGGGTTGAACGCACCCTAAACGCACCAGGGAGCGCTGCGTTCCGGGCCAGTCAGCACCATCACGAACACTGGAATCGCTGCCTCGCGTGGCGTTCCGTGAAGGGAGCGTCGGGCGCGCGCTTGCTTGCCCCGCCTCCCCGAGGAGGGGCGACACGGCGGGGGGGAGACTCTCGATCGCAGACCTGAAGTTCACTCCAGGGCGTCTATCATCGCTGATGGAAGCGCTCAACCACCCCCTCGGCTGCGCAGTGCGCCCCGGACTCGGTCACCGAAGGGGCGCGCGGACACGTTGCCGGCGAAGCCGGCACTTGCGGGAAGCGCGCCTTTAGCCTGCCTCCCGCCCCGGATCGCTTCGGCAGGCTGGTGCGGGAAGGGGCGCAAACCGCTGCGTTCGATTTCCAGCCGGGGCGCCGGCACCTGCTCCCGCGCCCGGCCTGCGGCTACTGTGTCGCGGCCGCCCCGGACTCGGTGGCCCGAAGGGTGGTGCGGGAAGGGGCGGAAGCGGCTGCGTTCGATTTCCAGCCGGGGCGCCGGCACCTGCTCCCGTGCCCGGCCTGCGGCTACTGTGTCGCAGCCGCGCTCCTTACAAGGAGGGGAGAAAATCCAGAGTAACGCAGACTCAGTCTCGATCAAGTGATGGACGTTGGTCGCTTTGCTTTCTATACTTGCCAAATTCCGCGGGCGTCCTGAAAATTCCGCTGACTTCCTCAAATATCGCTATATCCGCTTTGGCTGCCTTTGTCGCTAACATCAATTATTGTCGCTAACATCACTTAAACATTGCCGGTGTTTACGGGCTCCACCCCAACCTTTAGATCGATGCGTAGTGCGGCCGCTACGCGAGGGAAACGCATGCAAGCAAAACATAAGCTGTTCTTCCTTTTCGTGTCGCTGACAGCGCTGGCATTGGTAGCGCCGCTGCACGCAGCGGCGCCCGTGCCGCCGGCGCGAACTGCAACTGAGGCGCAAGCCGGCGCCGCTGACCCGATTCCGGATACGCTGGAACAGCGCCTGTTAGCTTGCGCCGTCTGTCACGGCAAACAAGGCGAGGGAATCGCGAAAAGCGAATACTACCCGCGCCTCGCCGGCAAGCCGGCCGGGTATCTTTACAATCAGCTCCGCAATTTCCGGGAGCTGCGACGCGAAGTACCGATCATGACCTACATGGTCGCCTACATGTCGGACGGCTATTTACACGAAATCGCCGAGCATTATTCACAACTGCAGCCGCCCTACCCGGCGCCCGCGACCGGTTTCTCGGACCAGGAACTCGCGCGCGGCGAAGCGCTGGTCAGAAAAGGCGATGCGGGCAAGAACATTCCCGCCTGCTCGGCGTGCCATGGCAAGTCGCTGACCGGCATGGAGCCAACGATTCCCGGCTTGATCGGGCTGAACCGCGAGTACATCGTCGCGCAACTCGGCGCGTGGAAGACTGGCCAGCGCCATGCCGCGCGGCCTGACTGCATGGCGCAGATCGCGAACCGGTTGAGCCCGCAGGATGTATCCGCAGTCTCCGCCTATCTGACCACGCAACGGGCTACGGCGAATCCGATGCCGGCGCTCGCCAGATCGGCGAAGTTGCCGCTTGATTGCGGTGTCGTCCCCGGCGCGAGCAGCGCCGTCCCCGAATCGAGCAGCGCCGTCCCCAGCGCGAGCGGCGGCGACAATGCCGGCAAGGATGTCAAAGACCGCAAGGAGCCAGGATCATGAAGCGCATCGCCATCGCAGCTGTCGTCGTGTTGATCGTAATCGCCGCCGCGCTGTTTCTGCTGCGCGGCGAACAAGACGCCGCGGCGCCCACGCTGGCCGAAGGGCAGCTACGACCGGCCTGGTCCGGACAGCCGCTTTCCGAGCAGGCGCAACGCGGCGAGTATCTTGCGCTGGCCGGCGATTGCATCGGCTGTCACAGCGTACGCGGCGGCCAGGATTACGCCGGCGGTCTCCCGATGCCGACGCCATTCGGCACCTTGTACACGCCGAATAT
>JACMKV010000269.1 GCA_014379915.1 Burkholderiales bacterium | reverse complement strand
TCCATCGAACGAGGCTTCGGCTCGCGATCCTGCGTAGTAAAGCGTATCCAGAGCATGTACTTGTTGGCGCTGATTTCCGGAATGGCGTTGAGTGCGCCGTCGACTCTCACCTGCAACAGCGCGTACGTGCGTCCCTGCAGCATCTGCTGAAACGCGCCCTGTGCCGCGATCTGCTTGCTGCGATGAGCGGTTTCGCGCAGCAGCTTCAAGACGATCGCCAGCGCTGCATGAAACTGCAGCATCGGCGCGACCCAGTTTTGCAAATCGCGCACGCGCGTGTCGACGTCGCGGGTCAACCAGGCGTGATACGACGGCAGATCAAACTCGCACGTACCGCCCGGAATGATTGCGCGGCTGCGGATGCTCATCAGCCACTCGTTGTCGCGGACGTGCTGGCCGGCTTTGCCCGTGGTGGCGTTCAGGTTTTGCTGCGCGCGCTCGATTTCGGATAGCACGCCGGAGAGTGCGCTTTCCGAGACCTGCGGGTTGTTACGCAGCGCTTGCAACGACTGCTTATGGCGCTCGAGCTCCTGCAGCAAGTCCGACCTCAAATCAGCGCGCGACGTGACTTCGAGGATTTCGAACAGCGTTATGAGTGCCGTGTGATGGCAGTACGAATGTTCCTGCGCGCAGAAGTACATCAACTTGTCGAACAGGTCTTCAAGACGCAGCAAGGTCCGGACGCGCTCGCTGAACGGATACTCGTACAAAACCTTACCGTCGGTCGACATCTCGCGGTGGACTGGGGAGCATGGTCGAAGATATCATAGGGTTTCGCGGGGTCTCTCCATTCCAGCGCACTGCAGATACGCGCGATGCAGACGCTGCACGCGATGCTCGACCTCGTCGAGCGGCGCTTCATTGAACACCACGTCGTCGGCCGCGGCTAGCCGCTGCTCCCGAGTTGCCTGCGCTGCGATGATCTTGTATGCCGTGGTTTCGTCGACGCCAGTTCGAGCGCATGCGCGTGCGATCTGCGTCGCGTTAGTGCAATCGATCAGCAGCACGCGGTCTACGTAGCGGCGCCAGTTGCCTGTTTCCACCAGTAATGGCACAACGAACACGACATACGGCAAACCGCCGGCGAGTTCGTCCGCAGCGCGTTTGCGCATCGCGGCTCCCACCATGGGATGCAGTACCGATTCAAGCCGCGCGCGCGCGGCCGAGTCGGAGAAAACGTGGTCGCGCATCCGGGCACGGTCGAGCGAGCCATCGGCGGCGATCGCGTCGCTGCCAAATGATTCGCGCAACGCCTCGATTGCAGGACCACCGCTGCTCGTCAGTTGATGCGCGATGGCGTCGGCGTCGATGATTGCGGCGCCGCACCTCGATAGCATCGTAGCGACCGTGGATTTGCCGCTGCCCACACCACCGGTCAGGCCGACGCTGAACGCGCGAGACATCAGAGCGGCACAAGCCAGCGCGTCAATCGATCGCCGGTGAGCATCATGATCATGCCGGCTGCCGCAAGATAGGGTCCGAAGGGAATGGGAATGCCGCGCCCGCGCCGCGCCAGCACGATCAGCGCGATGCCGACGACCGCGCCCACCAACGACGACAGCAGCACGATCGGCAACAGCGCTTTCCAACCCATCCAGGCACCGAGCGCAGCGAGCAGCTTGAAGTCGCCATAGCCCATGCCTTCCTTGCCGGTCGTCAATTTGAACAGCCAGTAAATGGACCAGAGCACCAAATAGCCCGCCGCCGCGCCGATCACGGCATCTTTCAACGGCACGAACAGGCCGAACACGTTGGCGAGCAGCCCGAGCCAAAGCAGCGGCAAGGTCAAATCGTCGGGCAACAGCGTCGTATCG
>JACMKV010000268.1 GCA_014379915.1 Burkholderiales bacterium | reverse complement strand
TAACGCCGGTGGACTCTTCGTTGCTGCAATCGAAGGGTCATCGTAACGCCGGTGGACTCTTCGTTGCTGCAATCGACTGTTGGCTACAAACGCGTTAAAGCGGTGGTCGGGAGGCAGGGCTTGTACATCGCGAATAGAGCCGCTCAACCACCCCCTCTGCTGCGCAGTTGCCCCTCCTTGACAGGAGGGGAGGACGTCCAGAGCGATGTGCGTGTTTGCATTCCCCTTTTCTCCATGCGGCGCAGGCCGATACGTAACCCCTGCCTTCCTTCAAGCCCTCCCCCTTGACGGGGGAGGGTTGGATGGGGGGATTGTTCGCATCGGACCGCGCACGTAAACCTCCACCCCCATCCCAACCTTCCCCCGTCAAGGGGGAAGGAGTTTGCGCGGTGCTTTTCCAACCTTCCCGGTCAAGGAAGGAGAGCTGCATTTGACCCCATGCCGGCTTCCGTTGAGGAAGGAGAGCTATGTCCTGCTAATTGCCGGTTTTGACTACCGCCGGCGCAGCCGATGCCGCGGTCTGAGCGTCGGGCTTCCCGCCGGCCGCACTGGCCAGCACCGGATTCACGACGGCGCCGGGCTGGATTTTCTGCATGCCTTCGACGACCACCATTTCGCCCGGCTTCAGCCCTTTCTCGACGACCCAGTCGTTGTCGATGCGCGAAGCGGTCGTGATCTGGCGCGACGATGCCTTGTTGTCGTGGCCGACGACCCACACCGAACGAGAACCCTGCACTTCCTGCACGGCCTTCTGCGGGACGCGTATCGCATCGGCGTTTTCATAGGCGGCGACGACGACGCGCACGAACAGGCCTGGACGCAGATAGCGATCGGGATTCGGCACCGCGAGGCGCACCTGCAAAGTGCCGCTTTTCTGATCGAACGCGGCATCGACGAAATTCAGTTTGCCGGGAAACTTGTATTCGTTGCCGTCGGTCAGGATCAGCTTGAACGGCGGTGCCTTGCTTTTGTCCTCGCCCGGAATGCGTTGCAGCCGCTTGTTCAGCTCGAGCAGCTTTTGCTCGCTGATCGTGAAATTCACGTAGATCGGATCGATCGAATACAGCGTCGACAGCAGCGTCTGCGCGGCCGTGACGAGGCCGCCCGGATTGATCAATGCGCGGCTCATCACGCCATCGCGCGACGCCTCGATCGTCGTGTATGCGAGGTTCAACTGCGCCTGCTTGACGTTGGCGCGGGCCGCCTCGACGCTCGCCGCATCGGCCGACTGCCGGGCCACCGCGGCATCGAGGTCCTGTTTGCTGATCGCCTGTTCATCGACGAGTGGGCGAATCCGTTTCAGAATCTGCCGCGAATTGACCAGTGCCGCCTGCGCCTGCGCCAGGCCGGCTTTGGCTTGCGCGAGCGCGGTGATATACGGCTGCTGATCGATCACGAACAACACGTCGCCTTTCTTCACGCGCGCGCCGTCCTCGAAAACCTGGCGCTCGACAATACCGTTGACGCGCGAGCGAATTTCGACGGCATCGACCGCCGCGGTTTGCGCGACGTATTCTTCATAAACCGTGACCGGCGTGGCAGTCGCCTTGATAACCGACACTTCGGGCGGCGGCGGAGCCGGCGGCGGTTGCGCGCCCTCCGGGCTCTGCGAACAAGCGGCAATCAGGGAGACAACGATGGAAAAAAACAAATAAGAACGCTTATTCACGCTTTTGATGCAATTCTCGAAATGTTTTCCAGACGGTCAGAAGCAAGCTTGCTCTGAAAAGGTTTGGCAGCATCGGCCTGCAGTACGGCGGCGACAAGCCATTTGGAGAGATGCAAAACGCCGGATTTGGTTCAGTCAGCGTCCGTGTTTTGCGTTTCGCGCCAGATCCAGTAAATCAGGGCCAGTTGCAGCGGCAACCGCAGAAGGAGCAACGCCTGCCACCACAGGGCTTTTTGCGCACCGTTCGCATCGAGCAGCATTTGCAGATTTGCCGGCCACACCACGATCGACAACGCGATCAACCCGAGCCCGGCAAGACGCCGCGTCGAGGCAGGCAGCACGCCGAGCCCGCCGGCCATTTCAAACGCGCCGCTGATCAGAACCAGTTCGCGACGCCACGGCAACCACGGCGGCATGACACCGATATAAGTAGTCGGAAACACGAAATGCAGCGCGCCGCCGACAATGAAGAATGTCGCGAGGATATGGCGCGAGATTTTTTTATGGCGACGATGTTGCGTTTCATTGGGCTGTAACGTTTGTGTCATATCCTTCGCCGGTTATCGGCCCTTCTTAATTATGTTTCTATTATCTTGAGCGAAGAACTAACAACACAATCGAACACTTTAATCCAGCACCTTGATCTAGCTGCGTATTGCAACCACTGCAACGATCAGCGCAATCACAGCGATCACACTAGCACCCATCGCCAACATCTTGGCGCGTTTGATTTTTCGTTCGAGCTCGATGGCGCCCTGATCGAGCGCCGCGACAGTCTTTTGCATCTGCTCGGCCAGCGACTTCACCAGCTCGGCGTTCTGTCTGGCCGCAACTTGCAGTTCGCTAATTTGCTGCGCGACCAGTTCGGGCGCCCTGTCCTGCGCCTTGCGGTCGGTGAACACCGGCAAGGTCGCCGACAGTATGGTCGACACGTAGGGTAGAACAGCTTTTGCAGCGGCTAGCCAGGCAGGCATTGGAGACTCCTTTGGTATTCCATCAAGGTGCGCACGGGGATTGTGCATTGAAACGATGCCGGCGGTTGCTATGTCAGCGGCAGCACACAAAGCGCGTGCCGGCTGTTGCAAGTGGGACAATAATACTGACACAGATTACTGCTGACGCCGGCAGCAAGGACAAAGGAGAAAAAAGCATGCACGTCACTCATGAATTGGCACAAAAAGCTCTGGAAGGCGCGATTCGAAAAGCGAGAAAACTGAACACCAGAATGTGTATCGCGGTAGTCGACTCGGGCGCTGATCTGAAAGTGTTTGTGCGCATGGATGATGCTTGGGTCGGCAGCATTGACATCGCCATCAAGAAGGCCAAAACCGCGTGCTTTTTCGGCATGCCGACGGGCGAGATCGGCAAGCTCTCGCAGCCGGGCAAGCCGCTTTTTGGCATCGAGCATTCGAACGACGGCCTGATCACTTTTCCGGGCGGCGTCCCTATCGTGAACGAAGACGGCGTGCTGATCGGCGCAATCGGCGTCAGCGGCAGTTCGGTGGATAACGACGACCTTGTAGCAAGGGCTGGGGCCACCGTGATCGGCGTGTCCGATTTGCCTGAGCATCCGTGGCGGACCTAGGGAACCTCTGATTAACCTATCCGTGGCCGCGTTGCGACGAGAAGGCCGCAGATGCAAGGCGCGGGGCGCAGGACAGTGGTCATTCCACGGCCAAGCTCCGCAACGCGGCAGATGCGGCCTTATCGTCGCAACCCAAAGGGCTGGCCGTGTCCGGGCGCCTCGCTTCGCCGCGGCTCGTTTGTGTGGAATGACCACACGGCACTCGCCGCGTCTCGCGATGCATCCCGGACACGGCCAGCGCGGTCACGGATAGGTTAATCAGAGGTTCCTTAGCGCGCGGTAACGACTCTTGACTCTGCGCTGAGCGTTTCAAGAAGGCGGGTCATGTTGCGGAAGCTACGTGAATGCTTTACGAGCGCGTCAGGCAGCTTTCAGCAACCTGACCTACGGAATAATTAGAAGGCAGTTAACCCAATCGATGCGAGAGGGGCGTCCTTTCTGAAGCGAAGATGCCCCTCCACCGCCAGAGTCCCGGCAACCGCTTATCGGCGCCGCAAGCCGACTACGTTGAAGGCGGCAACCGGCCGCGCAAAGCCTTTCAACATCAGAACGCCGACCGGCTCGGCTTCCACCCACGTGTCGATTTCGCTCAAGGTGCGCTGGTTGGTAAGGATCTGTCCACCCTCCGCCTCCCCGCACAAGCGGGCTGCCAGATTCGTCACCGAACCGATCGCGCCATAATCGAGCCGGCCTTCAAAACCGATCGCGCCGATCGTAGCAAAGCCCTGGACGATGCTGATGCTGATGCCGAGGTCATAGCCGCGGCTGCGCCATGCGCCGCCCGTTTCGGCGATTTTTTCGCGCATCGCCAACGTCATGCGCAGCGCGCGCTCGGCGGGATTCGGCACCATCACCGGATCGTTGAAGAAAATCATCACGCCGACGCCGGTAAAGCGCTCGAGCGTACCTTCGTGGGCCAGGATCAGTTTGCCCATCGCGGCATGATACTCACGCAGCACGCGCATGACTTCTTCGGGCTCCGCGGTCTCGGCAAACGCGTAAAGCCGCGCAAATCGAGAAAAACCACTACGAGCTCGCGGCGAATGACTGCGCAAGGGATCGTCCGCGCCACCAGCCACGATGGCCTCGGCCAATTGCGGGGAAAAGAAGCGTTTGAGCTTCCCCAAACGTTCGAGTTGACCCAACTGCTCATTCACGCGATGTTCGAGCAGCGCGTTCCACTCGCCAGCTTCGCGCTTTGCGACTGCACGGTATCGTGCAGCGATTTGATGCGAAGCAGGGAGCGAACTCCGCGCCAGCAATTCAGGCTGGTTGATCGGTTGCTCAGAAAATCGTCGGCGCCGGCTTCGATTCCCTGGACTCTTTCCTCGCGTGCGTCGAGCGCAGTCACCCATGACGACGGGAAGCATCGCTGTGGCGGGATTCGCGCGCAGCATCGCGCACACTTCGTAGCCGCTCATGCCGGGCATCATG
>JACMKV010000267.1 GCA_014379915.1 Burkholderiales bacterium | reverse complement strand
TTCGATGACACGCTCGACATCCATTTGCGACACTTCCTTGTCCTTGATCGCGACCATGCCGCGCGAATTGAAACTCTTGATGTGGCTGCCCGCGATGCCGGTATAAACCTCGCGGATCTTGCAATCGCCCATCAGCTCGGCTTCTTCGAGCGCGCGCTGAATGGCTGTGACCGTCGACTCGATGTTGACGACCACGCCCTTCTTCAAGCCGCGCGACGGATGGCTGCCCATGCCGATAATTTCGAAGCCGCCTTCAGGCTTGATTTCGGCGACGACCGCGACGATCTTCGAGGTCCCGATATCGAGCCCGACGATCAGGTTTTTTTGATCCACTCTATGCATCGATGTCCACTCGGGTGTTTTCATGATTCATTCCGTAAATGAACTGCAAATCCGTTCGCGTAGCGCAAATCGACATAGTCGAGCTGACGCACGAAACGCCCTATGCTTTGGTCATAACTAGCGACAAACTTCGCGAGCCGCGACTCGATCTCGGCGCGGCCGAGCTGCAGCAGCAGACCTCTCGCCAGCCGGATGCTCCATGCGCCGCGCGGCGAAATCTCGATACGCGCGGGAGCGTGGCCGATGGCCGCCAACTGCTGACGAAACGTCGCATAACGTTGCGCGATTTCAGCCGCGCTGCCCGGAGGCCCGGAAAAAACAGGCAGCTCCTCATCCTCTGAACGCGCCGCATCCATCGCGCCCGCGAACACCTCGCCATGCACGCTGACCAGCGCCGCCTCGTCCCCATCGTTCCAGCCGTTCCAGCGCGCCAGCGCGACCTGCTCTTCGAGCTTGACAATCAGGCGATTGGGCCACTGGCGACGCACCTCGGCGCGGCGCACCCACGGCAATTGTTCGAACGCCTCGCGCGCTGCGCCGAGATCGACGGTAAAGAAATTGCCGCGCAAGCCGCGTTTTGCGATGTCCCCGGCGCGCTCCGGCGATACATGGACAAGGTCGCCGGTCAACCGAATCTCACGCAGCGCGAATACCGGCAGCTGCGCTATGCCGTTGAAGATCACGTACGCGAGCAGGAACGCGCCGAGCGCATACAGCGCGTTCGAGAGCGCGTTCAACGCTTCGGCGTCATCCCACATGCGCGCCCTCCAGAATCCGCAGCACCAGGTCATCGAAACTCAGGCCGTAAGCGCGCGCGGCCATCGGCACCAGGCTGTGATCGGTCATGCCGGGTATGGTGTTGACTTCGAGAAAATACGGTTTGCCGGCGTTATCGAGCATCACGTCGACACGGCCCCAGCCGCTGCAACCGACTGCGCGATAAGCTTCCAGCGCCGCCGCTTGAATCGCCTGCTCCTGGGCCGCCGGCAAGCCGGAAGGACAGTGATAACGCGTGTCGTCGCGAAAATACTTCGCCTCATAGTCGTAGAAGCCGCTGGCCGCTTCGATGCGGATCAAAGGCAGCGGTGTCTCGCCGAGTATTGCCGCGGTCAATTCCGCGCCTTCGATGAATTGCTCGGCAAGCACCAGGCGGTCGTGTTTGGCGGCGAGCTCATAGGCGTCGGCCAGCCTGGCGGCGTCGGTCACTTTGCTGAGGCCGATGGTCGAGCCTTCGGATGCGGGTTTCACGATCAGCGGCAGACCGAGCTCCGCTGCAATCGCGGTGAAATCGCTGCGCGCGTTCAACATCGCGTAGCGCGGCGTCGGAATATTGCTAGCTTGCCAGATCAGCTTGGTGCGCCATTTGTCGAGCGCCAGCGCGCTGGCCATGACGCCGCTGCCCGTATACGGAATGCCCAGTGTCTCGAGCGCGCCCTGGATCGTGCCGTCCTCGCCGTAGCGGCCGTGCAACGCGATGAAGACGCGATCGAAACGCTGTTCAAGCAAGGCGTCGATACGCTGCTCGCGCGGATCGAACGCGTGCGCGTCGACGCCCTGGCGCCGCATCGCCGCCAGCACAGCGTTGCCGCTTTTCAGCGAAATTTCGCGCTCGTTGGAGAGGCCGCCTAGCAGCACGCCGACCTTACCAAAGTCTTTCTGATTAGGTTTCATGTCGTTTTGGGTCAGCGCTTCGAATTCGGCGGCTATGGCGCGCTTCCCGCAAACGGGCGCCTGCAGCGCTAACGTGTCCGCGCGCCCGCCCAAAGCGCGCCAGTTTTGCCAGAATCTTTCTGATCCGGTTTTCATTCGTTTAAGTGACGGCTTCGAGATTGGGCGGCCTATGGCGCGCTTCCCGCAAACGGGCGCCTGCAGCGCTAACGTGTCCGCGCGCCCGCCCGAGGCAATAGTTACCGTCGTTACGTTCCTGGTGACCGCCTTGCTGAAAATCACGCGGCATGGTTTTTCTCGCCGATGATGCACACTTCGGGTTTCAGCAGGATGCCGAACTCGCGCAGCACGCTGTCGCGCAGTTCCTCGATCAGGCGCTCGATGTCCGAGGCCCGTGCGGTTCCGGTGTTGACGATGAAGTTGGCGTGCTTGGGCGAAACCATGGCGCCGCCGAAGCGCGATCCCTTGAGCCCGCAATCCTCGATCAACTGTGCGGCGTAGCTGCCCGGCGGATTGCGGAACACGGATCCAGCGTTCGGCTCGGACAACGGCTGGGTCGCGATGCGCGTCAGCAATAGATGCTTGACTTTGCGGCGCGCAACTTCGCCGTCGCTGGACGCAAACTTGAACCACGCAGCGACAAACCACTCGTCGGAAAGTCGCGGGACGGCTGATCGTTGAATGTCTTCCGCGTTCGCCGCGATCAGGCCGGGGCCGGCTGTTGCGCCTTCATCCGTCACATCGGTTTCGACCGTCCTCAGAACCACTTCGCGGTAGCCGACGCGGTACTCGCTGACATCGCGCTGGCGCAGCTCACCCTTGCGATCGATGGTCAAAACGCGATCGACATGCCGCCACGTCTCGCTGCCGTAGCAGCCGGCGTTCATGGCCAGCGCGCCGCCGACCGTGCCGGGAATACCTGCCAGAAATTCGGCGCCCTCGAAATTATGGGTCGCGGCGAAACGCGATAATTTCGGCGAGGCAACGCCAGCCTCGGCATAGATGCACGCCTCGCCGGCATCGTTGCGCGCGATCATGCGCATCTGCTTCAAGCCGCCGTGCAGCAAGATCACGGTGCCGCGCAGTCCGCCGTCGCGGACCAGCAGATTGCTGCCAAGGCCGACGAAATGCACGGGCTCGGTGTCCGGCAAGCTCCGTAAAAATATGGCCAGATCGGCGAGATCGGCCGGATGGTAGGTACGGTCGGCAATTCCCCCCGCGCGCCAACTGGTATGGCGGCTCATCGGTTCGCGCTCGCGCAGCACGCCGCGCAACGGCCGCCTGACGAGCTCGGCCCACAGCAACTGATCGTCGATTTCAGCGCGCAACGACTTTTCTCCGGGCATGCCCGGCACCGAGCGTGGGCCCTTTTTTCCGAAAGCGCCCGAGTCCGGCGGGCGCCTGGTTTCCGACATCGCCCATACATGAAACAACATGGTTCCCTGCATCCTTGTTGCAGCTTTCAATTCTGTCCTCCTGCTAGTCCAGGCCGATTTGGTAGTCCAGGCCGATTGGCAACAACGCAATTCAACAGATATTCCGGCACGCGCCCAATCGGGCCCGCGCCCATCACGATGACGACGTCACCGCTGCGAACGACCGCACGTATGGCGTCCGGCAAATCGGCAACCTCGTCGACAAAAATCGGTTCTACCTTGCCCTGCACGCGCACCGCGCGCGTCAGGCTTCGCCCATCGGCAGCGACGATTGGCGCTTCACCCGCTGCATAGACTTCAGTCAGCAGCAAGACATCGACTGTGGACAGCACCTTGACGAAGTCTTCGAAGACGTCGCGCGTCCGCGTATAGCGATGCGGCTGGAATGCCAGCACCAGCCGGCGCCCCGGGAATGCGCCGCGCGCGGCTTCCAGAGTCGCCGTTATCTCGGCCGGATGGTGGCCGTAATCGTTGACCAGCGTGTAGCTGCCGCCATCGTCGAGCGGCACGTCGCCGTACCGCTGAAAGCGCCGCTCGACCCCCTTGAACCCGGACAGCGCGCTAACGATTGCGGCATCCTTGATGCCAAGCTCCATCGCAACCGCGATTGCCGCCAATGCGTTCAGCACGTTGTGCTCGCCGGGCAGATTGACCGTGATGTCGAGCGGCGCCGGAATGCTCGCGATTGGCGCTCCGCCATGCGCTGCCTTATCGAATCCGCTGCGCAGCACGCGAAACTGCATCTGTCCGCCGCAATGGCGCACATCGACAGCGCGGATTTGCGCCGCTTCCGACATGCCGTATGTGGTCACGGGCTTGGTGATCGATGGCATGATTTCGCGCACGTTGGCGTCATCGACGCAGACGATCGCCATGCCGTAGAACGGCAGATGACGGACGAATTCGACGAATGCATTTTTCAGCCTGGCGAAATCGTGCCCATACGTCTGCATGTGATCGGCGTCGATGTTCGTAATCACCGCCAGCACCGGCTGCAGATACAGAAACGACGCGTCGGATTCGTCGGCTTCGACAACGATGAATTCACCGCTGCCGAGTTTGGCGTGCGAACCTGCGCTCTCCAGCCGGCCGCCGATGACAAAGGTCGGATCGAGTCCGGCCTCGGCCAGCACGCTCGCGACCAGGCTTGTCGTCGTGGTTTTGCCGTGCGTGCCGGCGACCGCGATGCCCTGGCGAAAACGCAGCAGCTCGGCCAGCATCAACGCACGCGGCACGATCGGTATCAGCCTTTCGCGCGCCGCGGAGACTTCCGGGTTGTCGCCGGGTACCGCGCTCGATACGACGACGACGTCGGCGCGCTCGGCGTGTTTGGCGTCGTGCTCGTAAAAAATTCTTGCGCCTAGCCTGGCCAGCCTGCGCGTCGCTGCATTCTCGTGCAGGTCAGAGCCGCTGATCTCGAAGCCGAGATTCAGTAGCACCTCGGCGATGCCGCTCATGCCCGAGCCGCCGATGCCGACGAAGTGCACGCCCTTGACTTTGTGCTTCATGCGCTGCGCTTCATGCGTTGTGCTTCATGCGCGGATCGCGGCCTACTGCTGTTTGGCCGGGGTGCGCGGCATCGGCGCGTTGCTCGACGCCGGACGCGGCGGAACGATGCGGAACACGCCGCGCAAGCTGCTCGGTTTGATCTGTTTGAACGCGCGAGCAACGGTCGGGGTATTGGGTCGGCTTATCATCGTGCTACCTCCATACAGGCTTCTGCGACCAGACGAGTCGCATCGGGTTTGGCTAATTCGCGCGCGCGCCGCGCCATGTCGAGCAGTTTTTCGCGCGTGAAGTTTTCATCGGTCAGACTGAGAAGCAGATCGGCGAGCC
>JACMKV010000266.1 GCA_014379915.1 Burkholderiales bacterium | reverse complement strand
TTGTTCTTACCATTAAGCCTGTAGCGCAGGAATGTCGACGTAGAGATCGAGCGCTTCCGGATTGGCCAGCGCGTCGCGATTCTTCACGGGTAGCCGATGCACGACATTGCGCACGGCAAGCTCGACAATTTTGCCGCTTTTGGTGCGCGGGATATCGGCGATCTGGATGATCCTGGCCGGAACATGCCGGGGCGTCGTCTGGCTGCGAATGCGCTGTTTGATGCGTTCGACCAGTGCGTCGTCGAGCGTCAGGCCGTCGCGCAGCCGCACGAACAGCACAACGCGAACATCGCTTGCTTTTCCGGGCGGCCAGTCTTGCCCGATCACCAGACTTTCGACTACTTCATCGAGTTGTTCGACCTGACGATAGATTTCGGCGGTACCGATGCGTACACCACCGGGATTTAGTACCGCGTCCGAGCGGCCATGGATGATCAGTCCATCGTGTTCGGTGATTTCAGCGTAATCCCCATGCCACCAGACATCGGGAAATCTGCTGAAGTAGGCAGCCCGATACTTGCGGCCATCATCGTCATCCCAGAATCCGATCGGCATCGAAGGGAAGGGCGCCGTGCAAACGAGCTCACCCTTTTGGCCGCGCACCGGACGGCCATCGTCGTCGAATACTTCGACGCGCATGCCGAGCCCGCGCGATTGCAATTCGCCGCGCCAAACCGGCAGCAGCGGATTGCCCTGCGCGAAGCACGATACGATGTCGGTGCCGCCCGATATCGATGACAGCTGCACGTCATTTTTGATCGCCGAGTAGACGTAGTCGTAAGACTCGGGCGCAAGCGGTGAGCCGGTGGAAAGCAACGTTTGCAAGCTTGCAAGACGATGCGTCGCCATCGGCCGCACGCCATGCTTGTGCAGGGCGTCCAGGTACTTGGCCGAAGTTCCGAAAATCGTGATGCGCTCGGCATCGACATAGTCGAACAAAATGTCCGGGCGCGGATGGAACGGCGAGCCGTCGTACAGCATCAGCGTCGCGCCGCACGCCAGACCGGAAACCAGCCAGTTCCACATCATCCAGCCGCAGGTCGTGAAATAGAACAGCCGGTCTCCGGCCTTCACGTCGACATGCAGCAGATGTTCCTTGACGTGCTGCAGCAGCGTTCCGCCGGCGCCGTGGACGATGCATTTGGGAACGCCGGTCGTTCCCGAGGAATAGAGGATATAGAGCGGATAGTCGAACGGCAGCGCTTCGAATTGGATTTCTGTCGGCTCGTACGCCGCAATGAAATCGTCAAGAGTAATTGCCTTGTTGATGCCGCCGATCGGCGCCCCGTCGCGAAGGTAGGGCACGATGACGACGGTCGCCAGCGACGGCAGTTGCGCGGCGATTTCTGCGACGCGCGACAGCACCTCAATCTGTTTGCCGTTGTACCAATAGCCATCGACCGCAAACAGAACCTTGGGCGCGATTTGCCCAAAGCGATCGAGAACGCCGGCGGCGCCGAAATCGGGCGAGCACGATGACCACGTCGCGCCGATGGTGGCTGCGGCAAGCATCGCGATCACGGCTTCCGGCATGTTCGGCAAGTAGCCGGCGACGCGATCGCCGCGGCCAACGCCGACTGCGCGCAACGCTTGCGCTACCTGCGAAACCTTATCAAAGAGCTGATTGAAGCCGAGCTTGCGCGCAACCTTGTCTTCGCCCCAAAAAACGATGGCGGTTTCATCATCGCGCCGCCGCAGCAGGTTTTGCGCGAAATTCAGCCGCGCTTCGGGGAACCAGCGCGCGCCGGGCATCGCGGTTTTGTTCTGCAAGGCTACATCGCCCTGCCGCTCGGCGACGATGCCGGCGAACGACCATAGCGAACGCCAGAATTTTTCGGGTTCGGCCACCGACCACGCATACAAGCCGGCGTAGTCGTCGATTTGCACACGCCAGGTCTCCATCACGGCGCGCATGAACGCCGTCATGTTCGATTGCGCAATGCGCTCGGGCGAGGGCTGCCAGATCGGCTGGTTCATGAAGACGGTTTCCTAAAAAAGCTGGTCGTCCACCACCCGCTCGAACGACCCTTTGAAAAAGGGGGGGCAGGGGGGATTTGCAGTGCACGCATTTGAGCACATTTTAAATCCCCTCGATCCCCCTTTTTCAAAGGGGGAGGTAGACGCGGCCCGTGAGCTCCCTTTTTTCATACGGGGAGCCCCGGGGTTGATGTCGGCTGCATCGGGCTCAATCCGCAGGCCGCATCTGCGGAAACAGGATCACATCGCGGATGCTCGCGCTATCGGTCAGCAACATGACGAGGCGGTCGATGCCGATGCCTTCACCCGCCGTCGGCGGCAAGCCGTATTCGAGAGCGCGGATGTAATCGGCGTCGTAGTGCATGGCTTCGAGATCGCCTGCTTCCTTATGTTGCGCCTGTTCCTGGAAGCGCGCGGCCTGGTCTTCGGCATCGTTCAGTTCGGAAAAGCCGTTGGCGATTTCGCGGCCGGCGATGAACAACTCGAAGCGCTCGGCGATGGCCGGATTGCTGTCGCTGCGGCGCGCCAGCGGCGAGACTTCAGCCGGATAGTCGAGGATGAAGGTCGGCTCGAACAGCAGATGCTCGGTCGTCTCCTCGAACAGCTTCAATTGCAGGGTGGTGAACGCGTCGTTGCTGCGTGTCGGAACCTTCAGCGCGCGCAGCGCGTCGCGCAGGAAGCCGGCATCGTTCAGCCGCGCGTCGTCGTACTGCGCGTGATATTGCTTGAGCGCATCCAGCATCGTCAGCCTCTGGAACGGCTTGCCGAAATCGATCATGCGTTCCTGATATATGACCTTCGCTGCGCCTGTAACCCGTTCGGCAAGTTCGCGCAACAGCGTTTCGGTCAGGTCCATCAAATAGCGGTAATCTCGATAAGCCTCGTAAAATTCGAGCATCGTGAACTCGGGATTGTGGCGCGTCGAAATCCCTTCATTGCGGAAATTGCGATTGATCTCGAACACTTTCTCGAAGCCGCCGACGACCAGCCGCTTCAGATACAGCTCGGGCGCGATACGCAGGTAAAGCTGCATGTCGAGCGCATTATGATGCGTGACAAAAGGCCGCGCCGCGGCGCCGCCCGGAATCGGATGCATCATCGGCGTCTCAACTTCGAGATAACCGCGCGCCACGAAAAATTCGCGCAGCGCCTGCATAATGCGCGAGCGCGTTACGAAGGTCTTTTGCGCCACGTCATTCGTAATCAGATCGAGGTAGCGCATGCGGTACTTCTGTTCCTGATCGCTGAGGCCGTGGAATTTTTCCGGCAGCGGCCGCAGCGCTTTGGTCAACAGCCGGATTTCGCTAACGCGAACCGACAGCTCGCCGGTTCTGGTCTTGAACAGCACGCCGCGGGCGCCGACGATGTCGCCGAGGTCGTAGTGCTTGAATGCTTCGTGCGCGGCCTCGCCGCTGTGATCGTTGCTCACATACATCTGCATGCGGCCGCTCATGTCCTGCAGCGTCGCGAAGCTCGCCTTGCCCATTACGCGTTTCAGGACGATGCGGCCGCCGACGCTGACCGTTGCTGGTGTCGCCTGCAATTCGTCATTGGTTTTTTCGCCATAGGCCGTGTGCAGCGATGCCGACAAATGCTCGCGCTGAAAATCGTTTGGAAAGGCGATGCCCGCATTACGCAAAGCGCTCAACTTGGCGCGGCGTTCCGCGACAATCTGGTTCTCGTCACTCGCAGGTTCGGTCAGGGGTGGGCTGGCAGGCGTTTGCATCGGGGGATCAATGGGTGGACTTACGAAGAAAGAAAAGTTTACATGGAACCAAACCGGCTAAAAAAACAGCGATGCCGTGTAGATGATGAGTCCGACCAGGCCGCCGATCAAGGTTCCGTTTATGCGAATGTATTGCAGATCGCTGCCGACTTCGAGTTCGATTTTTTGCGTGACAGTCGCGGTATCCCAGCGGCGTACGACATCGGCAATGAAGTTCGCGGCATGGTGGCCGTGTTCGCGCACCGTTTCCACGATCAGCTCGCGCAGCCACTGATTGAGCCGGTCGTGCAGCACCTGGTCGCGCGCCAGCGCTGATCCCAAATGGACCAATGCGCTTTCGATGCGCTCCCTGACCACCGAATCGGGACGCGCCGCATCGCTCGTCAGGTAATTGCGGATGTCGTCCCACAAGCCTTCGAGGTAGCCGTGCAAAGCCGGGCTTTGCAGCAACTGCCGCTTGATCGCTTCGCCTTTTTCGCGATACTCGGGCGATGTTTCGAGCTTGGCGATGAATTCGGCGAGGCTCGTATCGAAACGCTCGCGCATCGGATGATCGGGCGCATCGCGGACTTCTTGCAGGTAGTCCTCGACCGCGTCGACGATCTTGTTGTAGATCTTCTCGTCGATCGCGAGCTTGCGCAGGATCCACCAAACCTCGCGCTCGACTTTCTCGCGTATGGTCGGCTTGTTGGCTTCGAGCAGAATCGATAGCTGGCCGATGACAGCGGTCAGCAATTGCTGATGGCGGCCGTTGATCGTCAGGCTGTTCAGAAGCTGGGCAGCAAGCGGGGCGACATCGATTTTGCCGGCGAACGACAGCACCTGCTGCTTGATGAAGCGTTGTACCTGCGCCTGGTCAAAGGCGCCCAGCAACTTTGGCAAAAACGACACGAGCGCCGCGGCAATCCGACCCGCCTGACGCGGTTCGGCGAGCCAGCGCCCGAACGGACCGGCATAATCGCTGCCTGCAATTTTGTCCGCCACGACATTCGGCGCAAGAAAATTCTGCTCGACGAACTTGCCGAGATTCTCGCCGAGACGATCCTTCTTGCGCGGCAGAATCGCAGTATGCGGAATCGGGATGCCGAGCGGATGGCGAAACAGCGCGGTCACGGCAAACCAGTCGGCCAGCGCGCCGACCATCGCCGCCTCGGCAAACGCGCGCACGAAGGCGAGCGCCGGAAACCGGGGTACGTAGAGATGGGCGATGACGAATACCACGCCCATCGCAATCAGCAGCCCGGTGGCGAATCGGCGCATGGTAGCGAGGCGCTGCTCGCGCGAAGGCTCATGCGCGATCATTCTTTCGTCCGGTTGATCCGGCGGAGTCGTCGGCTTATCTGAAACAGTCATGCGCAACGTTTTGTTCGAATGAGCGGATTATAGGCTTCGAGATGCGTAGGCCAGGTTGGCGCGTTGCGGCTAACTGACATGAGCATTTAGAGGGCCGGAGCAACCAGGTATTGGCAAGCGTAGTAGTTTAAGCAGAGTTAGAGAAAGCCCTCTTGCTCGCCCTTTTGCCCTGATCTTTCCAGCGCTTCGGCCAATGCATGCAAATGCGGTTCGAGCTGAACGCCCTTCAAGCGCTGCAGGCACTCCCAGTCGTAATCGGTCAGCGCACGGCGCTGCGCTAACAATGATAGATCACGCTCAGTCATTCGCCACGGCGCCCAGGGCAAACCCGCGCTTTCCCAGATTTCACCGACCGACTGGCAGATCTCGATACCTGCGGGATCGGGGTCGCACGCGATCAAACCGCGAGCAGGCGCAAGGGCGATCAAACGGGAAACAGCCTCGCGCCACCAGCCCGGCGCGAAGCCGGGAAGCCAGATCACGCCGTCGCTTCTTCCATATTGGCGAGCAACTCGCTCGAAGCTCGTGCGGTTTTCGACGATTCGCCAATTAGGGATTGCGCCGACGGCGGCGGTCACGGCGAGGACGACGGCTGGCGGCAGACCGATGAAGTTCGAAGCCGCACCGAGGTCCAGATCGCCGTTGGGCAGCGCAAGCGACAGCGGCGCAGCTAGCAGCAACAGCGGCGCGTGTTCGGCGATGCCGAAAGCCGCGAGATCGACGTGAGCTTCCAGCCATTCCCATTCAGCCGTGGTTACGCCTTTAGTGTCGCCGCGCGCGAATTGGGCGAAGTCGCGGCGCGTCGTATGTGCGTCCGGATCGCGCTCGTCATCCCACCGCGCGAGCGCGTGCAGCAGATCGAGCCGCGCCAAAGCGCTGCGCGGCTGCAAGTCGCTGAGGGCGTCGACCGCTGCGGCAAGGTCCGCATGTTGCGGCGCTTCGCGCAATGCGTCCGCCAGCTGCAGACGTTCGACGGCGGGATCGCGAAGACCGAGGGCGGCACGCAACGATGCCGGGTCGCGAATCTCGCTCCAAACCGGCCACCACCTCGTGCGGTCGCGCGTTTCGATAATCGTCGCCCAGCCGGCGTTCACTAGCCAGTCGAGTAACGCGCGCGCGGTTTCGACCTGTTGCGGGCCGGCCTCCCTGAGCAGCGTTTCCCACCTGCACCGGTCACCGCGTTTGAGCCAGCGCTTGAGCAGGGCGCTCCAGTCCGCCGGCAGGGTATCGATTCTATCGGGGCGGCCAGGGCGAAAGCGTTGCTGTCTTCCTTTCAACGTGCTTTTCGCGCCGACGTCGAGATTAATCGTGACGACGCCATAAGCATCGGGCGGGGATTCGCTACGCATGCGCGCGGACCAGCTTGCCGATGCGCGGCGCCCATTTCTCGTTCGGCCGCTTCTTAAAAGTCACGAGCGTCAGCATCGAGGGATCATATACATTCACGTTGTGCGTGATCGGCGTCGTGATCAGATATTGCGCGCGGGTCGCGCGCAGAAAACTCGCGACGCGATCGATGTTGAAAATGTCGAGATGCGCGAACGGCTCGTCGATGAACACGAAACCACCGGGGCGCGATTCTTCCATCATCAGCGCGATCAGCAGGATCAGCGACTTGATCACCTGTTGCCCGCCCGAAGCATCGCCATCGTTCATGCCGATGAAACCTTTCTGGTCGAAATCGAATTTCACATCGAGCCCGGCCTGGGCGAGCGTCACGTCATCGGCGGCGAGCAGCGGCAACTGCGCCTCGACCTTGACCTGCGCGATTTCGCCGAGCGCTTTGAGATTCTTCGTATATTGGCGCACAGTCGCACGCAAATAATCGACGTAAGCTTCGCGCGCTGCAGCGGTCAGCGCGCTGGCGCGCTCGTTTTCGGCGCGGCGTCGCTCCTGTTCCTGCGATTGCTGCGCATGGTCTTCACGCAGTTTGGCGAGCAACTCCTCGACCGTGGCATCGGTGATCCATTCTTCGGTCCGCAAACGATGCTCAAAGCGCTCGATTTCGCGCGCGACAGCAGCCGGCGATTCCCATTTGACGGCAAGGCCGGCGTTGGCGATTTCATCGCACCAAGCAGGCGGCAGTTGTTTGCGGTCGTGGCGCAGACGCCGCAGGCGTTGCAACTGATCGTTGCGCACCGGCTTCTGCTCGGCGTCCTGAATAGCTTTGGCCAGCGCTGCGATGTTGTTACGCTGAGTGCGCAACGCGTTCTCACTATCGAGATAAACGGCATCAGCCCGCGTTTTTGCCGATTGCAGTTGAGCGATGCGCTGACCCAAATCGCGCGCGCTTTCCTGCGCCGCGGCCAACGCGGTTTCCGCGTCGGCGAACTCTTCAGCGCGGAGCGCAAGTTCGCGCGGCGCATCGTATCCGGCAAGCAGTGCTTCAATGCGCGCGATGTCCTCGGCAAGCACCGTGCCGCGTGGTTCGGCTTCATCGACGCGCGCTTGCAGTTCATCGCATAACTGCGCGAGTCCTTTGAGCCGCGCGCGGCCGAACGCGAAATCTGTAGGACGCGCATAGCGACCGCCGCGGCGCTCGCGCAGGTAACCGGCGCGCGTCATCCAGTCCTGACCACGCGGAAGCCTTGCGCCGGCGCGCGCGTCTTCGACGCGCTGCGTCCGATCGAGAAGCTGCGCGAGCCATGCCGGCGCCGCGCGCGCGATCCGGACGATTTCGAGCAGCGAGCCAACCGTCGCCGTCGGCGTTTCGGCGAGTTCGGGAACGATGAAATGGCGATAGCGCATCTTTTCGCCGAGCGCGAACGCGCGGCCGCGATATCGCTCATCGCGCAACAGAATCACATGCCGAAACGGCGCCAGCGCGGCTTCGATCGCTGCCTGCCACGACTCATCTCGGACTTCGACAATTTCAGCGAGCAAATCGTGAGGGATCGCGACTTCGTCGAGCGCCGCTCGCATAGCGCGCACATCTTCGGGGTCGGCGCGCCCACCCGAGCGCAGCAATTCGAGATCGTTGTTCGCCGCAGCGAGTTCTTTGCGCCAGCTCAAGAGCTGCAGCTCCAGTTCGGTGCGGCTGCGTTTCAGCTCGCCGAGTTGACGCGCGGAGCTTTGCGGGTCATCCATTCCGCCTTCCCGCGCGAGCCTGGTCAAGCGCTCGCGTTCTTTCAGTAGCTGTTGCTTCTGGCCGATGTTCTCGCGCAGATCGCCGAATGTTTTGTTTGCTTCCGTTTCCGCTTGCTGCGCTTTCTGCTGTCGTTCTTTTGCGCTTGCTATCGCCGCTTCGAGTTTTGGTAATTCAGCAAAGGCCGCTGCATGTTCGCTGCGTTTTGCCCGCCATTCGCGCCGCGCGCCGGTGATTTGCACGCGCGCACCGCGTACCGATACCACCGATTGCTGATACTCGAGGCGCGGCTTGATTTCCGCGGCCAGCCGCTCGCGCTCTTCACGCAAATCCTTCCATTGGTGGTAGTTATTAACCTCAATTACCCGCTGCGCGATGTTGAGGCTGAGATTGGCCAACTGCGTGTCGATTTCCTTGAGTTCGCGCGACGTTTCTTCCTGATGCAGCTTGGCTTCGCGGTAGCGATCGAGCACGGCTTTTTCGCCGAACACATGAAACACGAGATCGAGCAATTCGCGCGGCTTCAGGTCGCACAACCGGTCAGTTTGCCCCTGTTCGAGCGACAGCACTTCTTCCATCGCCGGGCTCAAGCCCGCGTCTAATAATCTGCGGCGATATTCGATTACGCCAACCCAGTCGCCGACTTCCTTGAGTTGCTCGATTTCGGCCTCGCCTTCCAGGATGCAGTAGTGGCGCGCCCACTCACCGCCTTTTTTGTCGATGCGGCAAGCGATCGTGACTTCGTTGCTCAGAATAGGGAAGAACGGATGCCGGCCATAAGTCGAACGCGTGTTGTCGACGACGCCGCGCAGCCAGCAGAATTCCTCTCCGTTTTTGCGTGCGTAACGTTTGTAGTCGCGCTTCTTCGAGCAATCGAGCGCGAACAGCGTGCGCAAAGCGTCGAGCAGCGTGGTCTTGCCCGAACCGTTCGGCCCGACGATGGTGACGATCGAGGCATCGAGCGGCGCGGTAAAGCGCTGCCAGTAATCCCAGTGCACGACTTCGAGTTTGAGGAGGCGGAACATTAGCGTGGTATTCGTGCAGGTATTCCGACTCTCCTTCCCCCTTGACCGGGGAAGGC
>JACMKV010000265.1 GCA_014379915.1 Burkholderiales bacterium | reverse complement strand
TCATTGATCTACAAAAATGAATCGATTATTTATTCGGCTTTGTAGCGAAAGCACCTCATAGATAGCGATTCATCGACGCCATTTCCCGCCAAATTCAACCGGCAGGAGCTTTAGAAACAGATCCACAGGCATAGCGTGGATGTCGTAGGTGAGTGACAACTGATTAGAGCGGTTTTCGTTTGATGTGAATCGGAAGATAGAAGGGGTTCCCACAGGCACGCAAATCAGATTCGGGTTGCTTTGACAGCAACGGCGAGGTCGCGCGATGGCGAAGGGATACTCGAAGGATCTCAGGGTGCGGGCGGTCGCGCTTGTCGAAGACGGCGAGAGCAGACGGGAGGCGGCGCGGGTGCTCGGTCTCGGCGCCTCGACCGCGATCCGCTGGATCGAGCGCTGGACGACGACGGGCAGCGTGGCGGCATTACCCGGCACGGGCTACAGTCGCTCGCCGCTCGAGGCGCATCGCCAATGGCTGCTTGATCTGGTCGCAGCGGAACCGGACTTGACGCTCGAAGAGATACGCGCACGGCTCAGGTCCGAGAAGCGGCTGAAAACTGGTACGACCTCGGTCTGGCGCTTCTACGAACGCCACGACATCACGTTCAAAAAAAACTCTACACGCCGCCGAACAGGATCGTCCTGATGTCGCTGCGGCGCGTGCCGAACTGAAGGCCGAGCAATCCAAGCTTGATGCGCCGCGCCTCGTCTTCATCGACGAGACGGCGGTTACGACCAAGATGGTTCGGCATCGCGGTCGTTCACCACGTGGCGAGCGTCTCGTTGCGAGCGTGCCGCACGGCCACTGGAAGACGCTGACGCTCGTTGCCGCGCTACGCATCAATGGCCTGACGGCGCCATATGTCATCGACGGCGCGATGGATGGGCCATCTTTCCTCGCTTATGTCGAGCAGGTCCTCGCGCCGATGCTGCGCAAAGGCGATACCGTCTTCATGGACAACCTGCGCACCCACAAGATCGACGGCGTTCGCCAAGCGGTCGAAGCGGTCGGCGCCAGGGTTCGCTATTTGCCGGCCTACTCGCCGGACCTCAACCCGATCGAGATGGCATTCTCGAAGCTGAAGACCGCGCTACGCAAGGGCGCGGCCCGCACCGTGAAGGCGCTGATGAAACTGATCGGAAAGCTCATCAACACATTCGCACCCGAGCAGTGCGCGAACTACTTTCGACATGCTGGATATCGGCCGTGATCCACATCAAGCGGAAAATGCTCTAGCTTTCAAGTTCCTCACGGATTTGCCGGCTCGAACCGGCAGGCTCTTTCTTCGAGCAAGGTCACGCTCCAGATCCGCGAAAGGGTTGACGAGTTAGCTTCGGAATGCTGCACTGCGGCGATTGCAGTGCATTAGTTTTGGAGTTCGCCATGAATGACGTGGTTGATCGGATCTTGAATACCTACCAATTGATACGACCGCTGGACGCCGTTCAAATTTCAGATTCAAAGCGGAAAATTACGCGATACATCGAAAGCCTGGCGTCATCCGGTCAGAGCGACGCTCAACAGTTGACGGTGTACGGCTTGGCGTATTTGAAAGAGCTCCATGAAGGGCGAGACCCTCGGTTTACCGGTTGCTAGACAGCATTCTTGCTCGTCTAAGTGTCGGGAGCCAGGGTCGGGGACGTTGCGTTTGCCCTTTCGAAAATAGGCCATGGCAACAGCTGAAGGGCAACTCCTCATCAAATCTCGACCTCGATGCGCAGGCTCGGGCTGCGCTAAACGAAGTTCGTGTATTGCTCTCCGGTGCCGAAAAGGCAGAGAAGCGCCAAGAATGCTCCGCGATGCGGCTGAAGTCGCGGATTTCTTTTTGCGAAAGTGCGGCAGACCCAAAGACCTAGTGGGCCGCCTTGAAGTTTCGGCAGTGGTAGCTGCCAAACGAGCCGCGGCCAGTAACCCGCCACGAGAGCGTAGCTCGTTTAACTGTTCGCCTTCTGCCCCAGCCCGATCGGTTCGACGTAATCCTGGTGCAAGGCTGTCCGTGTTACATTTCCGTCGAACTGCACGTGAATGGTGCTGGGGTTTCGACTGCCGCCTATGACAATGCCCGTCCTATCCGCAAGGCGTGGGCAGCGGGCCGCGCCAAGTTCGCTCATCCTAAATCTCGTGCCAACGGGAACTGCGGGCTTTGCATGCATCGCTGATCCTATCGAAAAAAGAAAAACTCAAGGAAATAGTTAATGCCGTCATTTATATCAAATTAAATACTTGTTGTCAGCCCAACAGATCG
>JACMKV010000264.1 GCA_014379915.1 Burkholderiales bacterium | reverse complement strand
CAGCACACGATCAGGCTGTCCGGGATCGACGCGCCCGAGAAAAACAGGCGTTTGGGAACGTCTCACGCCAACATCTGGCGCGGCTCGTGTTCCGAAAACAGGTGCTAGTGGATTGGGAAAAGCGGGACCGTTACCGGCGAATCGTCGGCAAGGTCCTAACGCTAGCGCCATCAGCCCGGCTAGGCCGAATGATCGCCGGCGCTGTGAAGCAGGTACTGATTCAAGAGCAGCGGCCGGGCGGGGGTGCTGGCTTAGTTCGGGCTTGAGAAATACTAAATCTTCGCGAGCAGTTCGAAATATTGTTTGCGGCTCATGTTCGCAGTTCGCATGTTGCCCTGAATGATGTCTAGGCCAACTTCGGGGTATTTCGGAATTATAACCGGGCGGAGAACATCGGGTTTGATGAGGACGATATGAGAAGCAGCGACCCGTTCTTGCTTGAAGCCAAACGCCTTAAATATTTTTACTTGAGTTTTCCAATCAGTAGGCGCAAGCCGCGGCATGTTTCTTTTTGGAAATTAGTGAGATCGGAACGCTGAGAAAATCCTCATTGGTTGTCGTATCCTCGTCATGCGCTGGCTGAAAGCCGCAATCCTTCAAAACTTCTTCCAGAACTCCCCGGCCAAAACACGATTCTATAAAAAGCCGCAAAGCTTCGGAAAGATTGCTTAACGCTTCCTCTTTGGTCCTGCCTTGGCTACGTACGTCCAATGCCGGGGCACACGAGATGAACCATTGGCCTTCTTTTTTCACCTGCGCACGGACTCGCACATCAAGGCGAATGAGGGCTTGCATCGTTACTCCGATAACTCGAAACAGAAACAAGAAAGGGGGGGAACTACCCACTTTGACCCAATCAAACAAAGCAGGTATTTGAGTAAGCAGTCTAGCCCTAAGTTGCAGCACAGTAAATCTAGATCTGTTCTATAGAGGCGCTATACAGCGGCGGACCTGTATCTGCGGGGCGGCCTTACTGGATCGGTGAGCAAGGACCGGAACTATCATGCCGCGCTCGGCTGGCGTGGTTATCCCGAACCGTGAAATTTCCAGCAAAGCCGGCAACGTCATCAACATCAATGTCGCGGGAGGATCGACCCAGACCAGCGGCGGCGGCTCTGAACCGAAACTAAAAGAGTTCGCGCGCACCCTGGGCGTTATGGTGGATTGAGCTTGATGGACGCGCGGCGACCCGGCGGTTTGCTGGCGTGAGGGTGTAGTGCTCTGCGACTATCTCAAGTAACCCCGGCGTAACCCCAAACAAATGCAGAGTGGCAAAGCAGACACCAAGTCATTGATTTATTGGTGCCGGCAATAGGAGTCGAACCTACGACCTTCTGATTACAAATCAGCTGCTCTACCAACTGAGCTATGCCGGCATTCGGCTCAAATTATAGTGGCTTGCCAGAGGAGCAGCAAACGCGGAGCGCAAATGCGGAGCGTCGTTCAAAGACCATGCCGCAAAGAGAAGAAGTTTATTTGATAACTTGCAGCCTGGGCTTGCCGCCGGAGGGTGGCGGGTCCCTGGGAGACTCGTTGGCGCGTTCACGTTGCACGCGCGCCTTGCCCGCTGGATCGCCTTCCGTTGCTTCGAAGAACAGACCTACACCGCTTTCCTTCGCAAAAATGCCGGAGACCGCGAGCACCGGAATCGATACTTCTCTCGATAAGCCGTTGAAGCGAGCGGAAAACTGGACAAGCTCGTTTCCCAACGTCAGGTTGCGTGTCGAGTCCTGGCTGATGTTCAGCACGATTTCACCGTTTTTAACGTACTCGACCGGCACCCGCGTATTCTGATCTACCTGTACCGCGAGATAAGGCGTGAGATTGCTGTCCGCGCACCAATCGTAGATGGCGCGTATCAGGTAAGGCTTGGTCGATAAATCTTTTTTCACTTGCGCATGACCTTTTCGGATGCCGTCAGGGCGTCGATGAAAGCCGGCCGGCTAAACAGGCGCTCGGCGTACTTCATCAGCGGCGCCGCCTGCTTCGGCAATTGTATATTGTAATGATCCAGGCGCCACAGCAGCGGCGCGATCGCTACATCCAGCATCGAAAACTCTTCACCGAGCATGAATTTCTGCCGCGCAAACACTGGCGCGATCTGCGTCAGGCTGTCGCGAATGCTGGTCCTCGCCTTTTCCGCGAGCTTCTGGTTGCTGCGCTCGAGCGGCTCGATGTAGCAAAACATCTCCTGCTCGAACCGGAACAGGAACAACCGCGCGCGTGCCCGCATGACCGGGTCGGCCGGCATCAGCTGCGGGTGCGGAAAACGGTCGTCGATATACTCGTTGATGATGTTGGATTCGTACAGAATCAGATCGCGCTCGGCCAGTACCGGCACGCGATTGTACGGGTTCATGATGGCCAGATCTTCGGGCTTGTTATACAGATCGACATCGATGATCTGGAAGTCCATGCCTTTTTCGTAGAGCACGATGCGGCTGCGCTGGCTGAACGGGCATGAAGTGCCCGAGTAGAGTGTCATCATGGCGCTACACGAGGCGTGCGTGCATCAGTGGACATCTTTCCAGTACTCCTTCTTCAGGAAGTAAGCCAGCACAAAAAGCAAACCGAGGAAAAACAGCGTAACGATGCCGAGCTGCAATCGGGTGATCTTGCTCGGCTCACCCATGTAAACGAGATAGTTGACCAAGTCTCCGACCAGCCGGTCGTACTCGAGCGGTGCGAGTTGGCCAGGCTCGGCGAGCACGAGCTTTTGTTCTACGTGCTTTTCACCCGTTGCATCCGCAACCTCGACTTTCTCCAGCCGCTGCGCGCCTTGCAGCTGGTAAAGCGCGTGGGGCATGTTGACCTTGTCGAATACAACGTTGTTCCAACCGGTCGGCCGCGAATCGTCCCGATAAAATTCGCGAAGATAGGTGTACAACCAGTCGGCGCCGCGTGAACGCGCGATTACGGTCAAGTCTGGCGGCACGGCGCCGAACCATTCCCTGGCGTCGTCTTTGCGCATGGCGACCGTCATCCTCTGACCAACTTTATCGCCCTCGAACAGTAGATTGTCCTTGATCTGTTGTTCGGTCAGGCCGAGATCGGTCAACCGGTTGTAGCGCATATAGCTTGCGCTGTGGCAATGCAGGCAATAATTGATGAAGGTTTTCGCGCCGCGCTGAAGCGAGACCGTATCGCGGAGCTCGACGGGTGCGCGGTCGAGCTTAATTTCCTGCGCTGCGGAAAACGCCGGCAGCGGAGCGAGGAGCGCGAGCGAAAACAGCGCAAACAAGAAATTCCTGCTCACGTCTGCAGCCGGTCGGGCACCGGCTTTACCGGATCGATACGGGTATACCACGGCATCAGAATAAAGAACGCGAAGTAGATGACCGCCAGGATCTGCACCAGCATTGTCGTCGCCCTGGTCGGCGCCAGCGTGCCGAGATAGCCGAGCACGATGAAGCTGATGACGAAGATCGTCAGTGCAGTCTTGAATATCCAGCCGCGATAACGAATCGACTTGACGCGCCCGCGATCGAGCCAGGGCAGCGCGAAAAAGATCATTACCGAGCCGCCCATCGCGAGTACGCCCCAAAACTTGGCGTCGATGCCGAACAGCGGATACGTTACGGCGCGCAGGATCGAATAGAACGGTGTGAAATACCAGATCGGCGCGATGTGGTCGGGCGTATGCAGCGGGTCGGCTGGAATGAAGTTGTTGTACTCGAGGAAATAACCGCCCATTTCCGGTACGAAGAACATGATGGCGCTGAACAGCGCCAGAAACACGACGACGCCGACCAGATCCTTGACTGTGTAATACGGATGGAAGGCGATGCCGTCTTTCGGATGGCCGGTCTGTGGGTCCTTGTTGTCCTTGATTTCAATCCCGTCCGGATTATTCGAGCCGACTTCGTGCAGCGCCAGGATATGCGCGACCACCAGAACGATCAGCACCAGCGGCAAGGCGATGACGTGAAACGCGAAAAAGCGGTTCAACGTCGCATCCGACACCACGTAGTCGCCGCGGATCCACAGCGATAAATCCTCGCCGATGAACGGAATCGCGCCGAACAGGTTCACGATCACCTGCCCGCCCCAGTACGACATCTGGCCCCATGGCAGCAGATAGCCGAAGAACGCCTCGGCCATCAAGGTCAGATAGATCAGCATGCCGATGATCCAGATCAGCTCACGCGGCTTGCGGTAGGAGCCGTACAACAAGCCGCGGAACATGTGCAGATAGACGACCACGAAAAACATCGACGCGCCGGTCGAATGCATGTAGCGGATCAGCCAACCCCATGGCACGTCGCGCATGATGTATTCGACCGAAGCGAATGCCTGTGCCGCATCGGGCTTGTAACTCATCGTCAGGAAAATACCCGTGACGATCTGAATGACCAGCACCAACAATGCCAGCGAGCCGAAGTAGTACCAGAAGTTGAAATTTTTCGGCGCGTAATATTCGGACATGTGCGCTTTCCAGTTCGCGCTCAGCGGAAAGCGTGCGTCGACCCAATTCAGCAAGCCGGTCAGTTTGCTCATCAGGCGCCCTTCGCGTCTTCGCCAATCAACAGGCGCGTATCGCTCAAATAGGCGTATCGCGGCACTTCGAGATTGACCGGGGCCGGCACGCCTTCGAACACGCGGCCCGCAAGATCGAAGGTCGAGCCATGGCATGGACAGAGAAAGCCGCCGGGCCAGGTCGCGCCCATTGCACTTTCATCGCCGGATTCCAGCTTCGCTGTCGGCGAGCAGCCCAGATGCGTGCAGATTCCGATCACGACGAGGTACTGCGGCTTGATCGAGCGGTGAATGTTCTGGCAGTAGTCGGGTTGCAGAGGCTGCATCGAATGCGGATCGACGAGCTGTTCGTCAAGTTTCGGCAAAGTCGCCAGCATTTCGGGTGTGCGGTTGACGATCCATACTGGCCTGCCGCGCCATTCCACGGAAATCATCATGCCCGGCTCGATTTTGCCGATATCGACTTCCACCGGCGCGCCCGCCGCCTTGGCGCGTTCGCTCGGCATCAAGCTGCTGACGAACGGCGCAGCAACAGCAACTGCAGCGATACCGCCTACCATACCGGTGGCTATCGTGAGGAATCGCCGTTTTGCCTTGTCGGGCGGAGGTTTCGGCTGATCTTCCATGATCTCGGATTTCGGCTGATCTTCCATGATCTCGGACTAAGTTAGCTGAATAAAAACCGAACATTATACCGGCAATGCCATAAAGATTAAACAGCGACAGCCGCTTGAATACCTGAATCGCGCTCTATATCATGTACTTACCGCAAGAAGAATGGCGTAACAAAATCCGGGTGGAGGAGGAAAATGAGTTTCGTAGCAGAATTCAAGGAATTTGCGGTAAAGGGCAACGTTGTCGACCTCGCGGTCGGCATTGTGATTGGCGCCGCCTTCGGCAAAATCGTCACTTCCTTTGTCAACGACATTCTGATGCCGCCGATCGGTAAGCTTCTGGGCGGACTCGATTTCAGCAATCTTTTCATCAATCTATCGAGTGTTCCGGTCGATACGCTCGCTGAAGCCAAAGCGGCAGGGGTGGCGACTATCAATTACGGGTTGTTTATCAATTCCATTATCGATTTTCTGATCATCGCGCTGGCGATCTTTTTCGCGATCAAGCAAATTAACCGGTTGAAAAGGGAAAAACCGGCAACTGCGGCGCCAGCGCCTCCCGAAGAGGTAATGTTGTTGCGTGAAATTCGTGATTCGCTGAAAAGATGAATCGAAGGATCGTTGTAGCCAGACTACTTTAGTTCGACCAAATCCTGCTTAAACCTTTGCATTGCGGCTTGTCGTCGGACGGCAATGCCGGGTGCGCTATAATGACGTCGATTGTTTCCGCGGTCTCCAAATTTCCGGGGTCCGTGGCGACTTTGCATCGCTACGCAAACCATCCAATCCCCGACTTCATCGATGCGCAAGCTATGGCTCATTTTTGCGCAGACGGCGACTCTGAGTCTCGCCGTTCTGTTTGTCGTTTCTACGTTGCGGCCGGATTTGCTGCCGTGGAAAGGGCGAGGCGGCAATGTTGTGCTGTTCAAGGAGGCGCCAGCGACCGACCCGGTCGCCGCGCAAAAAACCGTGACGACTTTCAGCGGCGCGGTAACCAAGGCAATGCCCTCGGTCGTCAATATTTTTACGACGACTGCCGTCAAGCAGCCGCAAAACCCGTTGATGAATGACCCGCTGTTCCGCCATTTCTTTGGCGACCGGCCGGAAATGAATCAGAAGCGGGCCAGTCTCGGGTCAGGGGTGATCGTCAGTTCGCAAGGGCTGATCCTGACCAATCATCACGTGGTTGCTTCCGGCGACGAGATCGAAGTCGCGTTGTCCGATGGCCGTAAAGCTCAGGCTCGCATCGTAGGCTCAGACCCGGAGACCGACCTTGCCGTGCTGCAAGTGGACATTGCCGATTTGCCGGCGATCACCTTCGGTCAATCCGAGCGTGCAGGTGTCGGCGATGTGGTGCTGGCGATCGGCAATCCGTTCGGTGTCGGCCAGACAGTGACCATGGGTATCGTCAGCGCCCTGCGCCGCGATCACCTCGGCATCAACACGTTCGAGAATTTCATTCAGACCGATGCGGCGATCAATCCGGGCAATTCAGGCGGCGCGCTGATCGACATTTCCGGCAATCTGATCGGCATTAACACGGCCATTTTTTCGCAGACCGGTGGATCGCTCGGCATTGGCTTCGCGATCCCGGTCAGCCTGGCGAGGCAGGTGATGGAGCAGATCGTTGAAACCGGCGGTGTCACGCGCGGCTGGATAGGCGTGGAAGCGCAGGAGCTGACTGCCGATCTGGCCGAATCGTTCAAACTGCCGAATACCGAGGGAGTGCTGATCTCGGGCGTGCTGCGCGGCGGCCCGGCCGATAAGGCTGGCATCAAGCCGGGGGATATTTTGCTTTCGGTCGATGGCAAATCCGTCACCGATTCGACCAGCATGCTTAATCTGATCGCTGTTCTTCAGCCGGGCGTCGAAGCAACCGTGGAGATCGCACGGGAACGCAACCGCCGAACCGTGCACGTCGAAGTCGGCAAACGGCCGCAACAGGTATCGCGTCGTCCGGAATAGAAAATCGCTGACATCGCGCTCTTGTTAGCTTCCCGTGAATCGCCGAGCTGCCAGGTCACGACAACTTTTCGCGCGCGCTACTTCTCCAGGTTTTCAAGAGCCCTGTTCGGCGGTCTTATCATCAAACCAGCGATCAAAATCCCCAGCTCATAAAGCAGCCACAAAGGCAGCGCAAGCATCAGCTGCGATATTACGTCGGGCGGCGTGAAGATAGCGCCGACCACGAAAGCGCCAACGACGACATAAGGGCGCACTTCTTTCAGCTTGGCGATGCTGACAACATTCATTTTGACCAGCAGGATCACGGCAATCGGTACTTCGAAAGTCAGCCCGAAAGCCATGAAAGTCGTAATCACGAAGCTCCAGTACTTCTCGATGTCGGTCATCCACGCGACGCCCTGGGGTGCTACGCGGCTCATGAAATCGAACACGACCGGAAATACGAAAAAAAATGCAAACGCCATGCCGCACAGGAACAACATGGTGCTGGCAAAGATCAGCGGCACCATGAGTTTTTTCTCGTGCACGTATAGCCCCGGCGCGACAAACGCCCAAAACTGGTAAAGCACGTAGGGCAAAGCGACGAGAAAAGCGGTCATTAACGTCACTTTGACCGGTACCAGGAACACGCCGACGACATCGGTCGCGATCATTTGCCCGCCCGCCGGCAGCGCGGCCAGCATCGGTTGGGCGAGCAGGTTATAGATATCGCGCGCCCAGGCGAACAGGCACAGGAAAATGATGACGACAGCGAGGATGGCGCGCAGCAGGCGATCGCGCAGCTCCACCAGATGGGACATGAATGTGTCTTGCACGCTCATCGGCGCACCGGCTGTGCCGCGTCTGTTTGAGGCAGGGAATCGTTCGGCGACACTTCTGATGCGTCTAACGACAAATCGAGCTGCGCGGCATTCGGTACGCCCGGATCCCGGCCAGCAGTCGATGGGCTCGGCTTGTCGTCTTCGGCGATCGCCTTGAGTCCGGCCTCGGTTTCGTCGACGCCGCGATGGACCGATTGTTCGAACGTGCGTGCCGCCTCGCGCGCCGACGATTGCAGCTTGCGCAGCTCTTCCAGATCGATTTCGCGGCTGATATCGGCTTTGACGTCGGAGACGTAGCGCTGCATGCGGCCAACCAGATGACCGAGCGTGCGGGTAACCCTGGGCAGGCGTTCCGGTCCGATCACGATCAGCGCCACGACGGCGATTACCATCAGTTCGGAGAAGCCGATGTCGAACATGAGGGAAGTTGAACAGTAGCGCGAGCGGAAAGGCAGCGCCGCTCAGCATCGAACGGCCGGCGCGCTAGGTTTTGCTTCTTTCTTTCACTTCGGCGTCGATGGTCTGGCCGCTCGCGGTGTTTTCGATCGTCGGCGTTTTTTCCGACTCGCGCATGCCTTCCTTGAAACCCTTGACGGCGCCGCCGAGATCGCTGCCCATATTGCGCAGCTTCTTGGTGCCGAAGATCAACAGCACGACCAGCAAAACGATTAGCCAATGCCAGATACTGAACGAACCCATGCCTTTACTCCTTATGCTTGACCAGCATAGGCGGCAGCACATCCGCGCCGCCGATCACGTGCACATGCAAATGCGCGACGTCCTGCCGGGCAATGCGGCCAGTGTTGATGATGGTGCGGAAACCTTCCGGTGAACCTTGTTCGCGCGCCAGCTTGCCGGTTAATGCCATGATTTTGCCTAAAACCTGTTGATGCGATTCGTCGACGCTGGCAAGCGAATCGACATGACGTTTCGGGATCAACATGAAATGCACCGGCGCAACCGGCTGGACATCGTGGAACGCCAGCACATCGTCGTCCTCGAAAACCTTTTTGCTCGGAATCTCGCCGCGCACGATTTTGCAGAAAATGCAGTTTTCCATCAGCTTTCCCTGGCCTTTTTTTCCTCTATGCCCGACAGCCCTTCGCGTCGGGCTAGCTCACTGAGAACTTCATTCGGACCGATGTTGTGATACGCCAGCAGCACCAGGCAATGAAACCAGAGATCCGCAACTTCGCGAACGACGTGGAATCTATCACCGTCTTTTGACGCTAGCAGCGTCTCGGCAGCCTCCTCGGCGATTTTTTTCAGAATGGTATCTTCGCCGGCAGCAAACAGTTTCGCCGTATAGGAAAGCTTCGGATCGGCGCCCTTGCGCGCGTTCAAAGTCTGCGCCAGCCGAGTCAAAATTTCACCGTCATCGCCGCCCACTTTCATGGCAGTTTGAAAGCCGGGTCGGTATTGATCCAGACGTCGTTTTCCAGTTTCTGAAAAAAGCAGTTGTGCCGACCGGTATGACAAGCGATGCCGCCGACTTGTTCGACGATCAGCAGAATTGCGTCTTCGTCGCAATCGAGCCGGATTTCCCTGACTTTCTGGATGTGGCCCGAGGTTTCGCCCTTGCGCCAAAGCTTCCGGCGCGAGCGCGACCAGTAAACCGCTTCGCCGGTTTCGACGGTGCGCTTCAGCGCATCGCGGTTCATCCATGCCAGCATCAGCACCTTGTTGCTGCCGGCTTCCTGCGCGATCGCCGGAACCAGGCCGTTTTGCGTCCAGTTAACCTTGCCCAGCCAGTTTTCGTTCATGTGAAGAGAAT
>JACMKV010000263.1 GCA_014379915.1 Burkholderiales bacterium | reverse complement strand
TACAACGAGATCAAGTGCCCGCAGATTCTCGATCGCGTCCTTTGGGAAAAATCCGGCCACTGGGAAATGTTCAAGGAGAACATGTTCACCACCCAGTCCGAAGAGCGCGAATTCGCGGTCAAGCCGATGAATTGCCCGGGCCATGTGCAGGTTTTCAATCAGGGGCTGAAAAGCTACCGCGATTTGCCGCTACGGCTCGCCGAATTCGGTTCGTGCCACCGCAATGAGCCGTCTGGAGCATTGCACGGCTTGATGCGCGTGCGCGGGTTTACCCAGGATGACGCGCACATCTTCTGCACCGAAGCGCAGATTCAGGAAGAAGTCGCGAAGTTTATCGATCTGCTGTATGGCGTTTATGCCGACTTCGGTTTCGATGAGGTGCTGGTCAAACTTTCAACCCGGCCGGAAAAACGGGTTGGCTCCGACGACATCTGGGACAAGGCCGAAGCAGCGCTCGAACTCGCCTTGAACAGCAAAGGCATCAGTTGGCAACTGCAGCCGGGCGAGGGCGCTTTTTACGGGCCGAAGATCGAGTTTTCGCTGAAGGATTGCCTCGAACGTGTCTGGCAATGCGGTACCGTGCAGGTCGATTTTTCGATGCCGGCGCGGCTTGACGCCAGTTATATCGCGGAAAACGGCAGCAAGCAGATACCGGTCATGCTGCATCGCGCGGTGCTCGGTTCGATGGAGCGCTTCATCGGCATCCTCCTTGAAAATTACGCGGGCGCGCTGCCGCTTTGGCTGGCGCCGGTTCAGGTCATGGTGCTAAATATCTCGGAAGCTCAGAACGGCTACGCGCGCGAAGTGACCGCGCAACTGCGGGCGGCTGGTTTGCGCGCCGACTGCGACTTGAGGAATGAGAAGATAAACTATAAAATCCGCGAGCACAGTCTGCAGAAATTGCCCTATCAATTGGTTGTTGGCGACAAGGAAGTCGCAGCTCGGAAGGTTTCGGTGCGCGCGCGGGCGAATGCCGATCTCGGTCAGATGAGTCTCTCCGACCTGATCTCGAGGCTCAAAGCCGAAATCGCGCACAAGGGCCGCGCTGCAGTTACTAAGTGAGGAGTGTGGGGGTCGCGATCGACTCATTCGCGGCACATGCGCTCCTCACATTTATTTTGGAGGTTAGACTATCGCTCAAGAAAAAGAGCCGCGCATCAACGGTGAGATCAACGCGTTGGAAGTGCGGCTGGTAGGTGTAGGGGGAGAGGCGCTCGGTATATTGAGTCTGACGGCAGCCAACGCGATGGCGGAGCAGGCTGAGGTGGATTTGGTCGAAATTGCTCCGCAGGCCCAGCCTCCCGTTTGCCGGCTCATGGATTACGGCAAATTCAAGTATGCCGAGAGCAAAAAGAAGCACGAAGCCAAGCTCAAGCAGAAGCAAATTCAGGTCAAGGAAATAAAGTTCAGGCCGGGCACGGACGAAGGCGATTATCAGATCAAGCTGCGCAACCTGATAAAATTCCTCGAAGAAGGCGACAAGACCAAAGTGACCTTGCGCTTCCGCGGCCGCGAAATGGCGCACCAGGAAATTGGTCTCAAGCTGGTGCAGCGCGTACAGGCCGACCTCGAGCCTTTCGGTGTCGTCGAGCAGTTTCCAAAGATGGAAGGGCGGCAAATGGTGATGGTGTTGTCGCCCAAGAAGAAGTGAAATGCGGGAATCGGGATCCCCGATACCCGATTTCAAACAAGTGGCATCCGGTATAAAGCGCTCGATCATAGAGCCACCCGTTGCCATCAAACAGGAGCAAACATGCCCAAGATGAAAACCAAAAGCGGCGCTGCCAAGCGCTTCAAGGCGCGAGCTGGCGGCAGCATAAAGCGCTCGCAGGCTTTTCTGCGCCATATCCTGACCAAGAAAACCACCAAGCGTAAGCGTCATCTGCGCGGTACGACGGAAGTCGATGCGACCAACAAGCGCCAGGTGCGCGCCATGTTGCCATACTCCTAAAGGGACCGCCGCCATGCCTAGAGTCAAACGCAGTGTAACGGCGCGTGCGCGTCACAGGGGAGTCCTCGAGCAAGCCAAGGGTTACCGCGGTCGTCGTAAAAACGTTTACCGCATCGCCAATCAGGCGGTCATGAAAGCGGGGCAGTACCAATACCGCGATCGGCGGCAGAGAAAGCGCCAGTTCCGCTCATTGTGGATTGCGCGTATCAACGCCGCAGCGCGTGAATGCGGCCTGACTTACAGCGTGTTCATGAATGCGCTTAAAAAGGCTGCCATAGAAATCGATCGCAAGGTGCTCGCCGATATTGCCGTGTTCGACAAACCGGCGTTCGCCAGGATCGCGGAACAAGCGAAAAGCGCTTTGAGCGCCTGAAGCCAGAGTAGACCGCGAAGGAGGCTCCCAAAAGCCTCCTTTTTCATTTGACGATCCCCGATATTCCATTCCCTCGGTTTTCTCGCCGCCTCAGCCAGCATTACCTCTATGCAAACCGACGATCAAACCAGCCCTGCTCAGGCGCTCGATGCTATCGTCGCGCGCGCACACACTGAGTTCAGCGAAATCGATAACGCAGCGGAACTGGACCAGGCGAAGGCGCGCTATCTCGGCAAAAGCGGCGCGCTGACCAATCTGCTGAAAAGTCTCGGCAAGCTGCCTGCCGAGCAGCGGCCAACCGAAGGCGATCGCATCAATCGGGCGAAGCAGGCGGTCGAGGCTGTGCTGCAGGCGCGTCGCGAGGCGATTCGGAATCAGCAGCTGCAAGCGCAACTTTCCGCTGAAGTGCTCGATGTAACGCTACCCGGCCGCGGCATGGGTGTCGGCAGCCTTCACCCGATCACGCTGACTCTGCAACGCATCGCCGCGCTGTTTCGCTCGATCGGCTTTGCCGTTGCCACGGGCCCCGAAATTGAAACCGATTACTACAACTTCACGGCGCTGAATATCCCGGAGGATCATCCGGCGCGCGCCATGCATGACACGTTTTATATCGACGACGATGATCCCCTTCTGCTTCGCACGCATACGTCGCCGATTCAGATTCGTTATATGCAGGAGCACAAGCCGCCGATCAAGATCATCGCGCCGGGCAAGGTGTATCGGGTCGATTCCGATGCGACGCATTCACCGATGTTCCATCAGTTCGAGGGATTATGGATCGACGAACACGTCAGCTTCGCCGATCTCAAGGGCGTCGTCAGCGACTTTCTGCAGCGGTTTTTCGAGCGTGAAGCGTTGCAAGTCCGCTTTCGCCCGTCGTTTTTTCCGTTCACCGAACCGTCAGCCGAAACCGACATGGGCTGCGTGTTCTGCAACGGCGATGGCTGCCGCGTGTGCGGCAACAGCGGCTGGCTGGAGGTCGGCGGCTGCGGCATGGTCCATCCCAATGTACTTGCTCACGTCGGAATCGACAGCGAGCGTTATCTCGGCTTTGCATTTGGTATGGGCATCGATCGTCTCGCGATGCTGCGTTATGGCGTGAATGATTTGCGCTTGTTCTTCGAGAACGATTTGAGGTTTTTGAAGCAGTTCGTTTGAGTGAACGGCGACAGTGGGCACGGTAGCAACTGAAGCCGCCAAAACTGGTTCTCACCTCCGCTGGAATGACATGGTTTCAGATGTAGCAGATGCAGGTCGGGGTGCGAAGCTCCCTGGCAGATCGGGACGCAATCGATTAATCAGGTAGCCTCCGGCAACCTGACCTACGTTTGGCTATTCGCCGCCTTCCATATGAAATTCTCCGAAAACTGGCTGCGCACCTTTGTCAATCCGGCGTTGAGCAGCGCTGCGCTCGCCGACGCCTTGACGATGGCCGGCCTCGAAGTCGAGTCGCGCGAATCGGTTGCGCCAGCCTTCCAGGGAGTCGTCGTCGGCCAGGTGCTCGAG
>JACMKV010000033.1 GCA_014379915.1 Burkholderiales bacterium | reverse complement strand
CGGTCTGAAATTTGATGTCCTCCAGCGTCGTCCGATTGCTGGGATCGGACACGCCGAGGAAAAGACGATTGCCGCGCTTGTATAAAGGCAGTACGCGCCGCGTTTGCATTACCTTGCTGTCGAGCAGCTTCTTCGGCAGGTGATCGGGGTCGAAGGCATTCAGATCGAATAGCGGGAAGCCGAATGTGTAGGCGGCAAACTCGGCGAGTTCGCGCGCATTCATCTTCTTGCTCAGGATCAGTTGCTCAGCAAAGCTCATTTGCGCGGAAGCCGCCTGCGACTGCAGCGTTTCGGCTTCGAGCTCACGTAGCCTGCCCTTCTGCACGAGGGACCGGCCCAAACCGGTTAAACTACTTTGCAAAGTTGCTGCAACCATATTGAATTGCCGTGATATTTGACTTGCAGAATAATGCACGTACGGCGTCTGTTTGTAAAGATGCCGTCGGTCGGATGAGGCGCGGGGCGCGCCGCAAGGATGCTAACGCTGCAGAATGACTTCGAGGACGAGGCGACTGCCGATGTAAGCGAGTACCAGCGTAGCAAATCCTGCCAAAGTCCAGCGGACCGCCGTACGCCCGCGCCAGCCGTAGATTTTTCGCCCGCTCAACAGCAGCGCGAAAATCAGCCACGACAGCAGCGCAAAAACAGTCTTATGGGTCAGCTGTAGCGGTTTTCCGAATAGGTCTTCGGAAAAAACGAAACCGCTTACCAGCGTCAGCGTCAGCAAAACAAATCCTGCGGCGATGATTCGAAACAGCAGCTTTTCCATCGTCAGCAACGGCGGTAGTCCTTGCATCATCGGCGGCATTGCGCCGCCATGCAGCCGCCGCTCCAGCATGGCCATCAAAATTACATGCAATGAGGCGATCGTGAATAGGCTATAGGCAAGCAGGCCGATCAGCAGATGCGCGCGGAACGCCGGCGCAGCCGTATTTTCAAGCGGATGCAGCGCCGGGAAAAACGCCGGTGCGGCAGCGCAAAACGCCGCGACAGGGATGACCAGCGTCTGCAGGCCTTGCAGATTGTAAAAAAAATTGCCGAGCCAGTAGATCAGCACCGTAAGCCAGAGGATTGCGGAGATAGCGACCCCTACACCCAAGTGCAGCCCGCTATCTGCGAACAGCAGCTCATACAACAGCGCGCTATGGAGGGCGAGTGGCACAAAAACCGCGAATTGATCCAGCCCCTTGCGGCGATGTTGGGGAGCATCGCCACGCGCATTGGCAGCGACCGGCCGTGGTCCACAAACCGCCGCGCCTGCTTTCGGACGCCAGGCGCTGCGCCAGAAGTAAATAGCGGGCACCGCATACAGCAGTGCATTGATGAGATAAGGTAAAATGCCAGACATCGGTATCGATTTTTGCGTTTCAGTCTACACCATCTTGCGCCGGGAAATGTCGTTTGCCTGGCGCATCCAGCGGAGTTCCCATGTTCGAGAATCTGTCGCAACGCTTGTCCGGCGTCATCAAGAATTTGCGCGGTCAGGCGCGCCTGACCGAAGACAATATTCAGGACGCTCTGCGCGAAGTCAGAATGGCGCTGCTCGAAGCGGATGTCGCGTTGCCCGTCGTCAAGGATTTCGTCGAGCGCATCAAGAAGGATGCGCTTGGCGAAGAAGTGCTGGGCAGCTTGACGCCGGGACAAGCGGTGGTCGGCATCGTCCATCGTGAACTCGTGCGTCTGATGGGCGAACAGAATGACGCACTGAATCTAAATGCCGCGCCGCCCGCCGTCATCCTGATGGCGGGGCTGCAAGGCGCCGGCAAGACCACAACCGCTGGCAAGCTGGCAAAACTCCTGCGCGAACAACGCAAGAAGAAAGTGTTGCTGGCCAGCTGCGACGTTTATCGCCCCGCCGCGATCGAGCAGCTGCGCGTTTTGGCGGGTCAAACCGGTGCGGATTTCTTCGCAGCCGATACGACTTTCGAGCCAGTGCAAATCGCCAGCGCCGCACTCGATTACGCTCGTCGCCATTTTCATGATGTGCTGATCGTGGATACCGCAGGTCGCCTGGCGATCGATCAGGCGATGATGCGCGAGATCGCGGACTTGCATGGCGCTGTCAAACCAATCGAAACGCTGTTTGTCGTCGACGCGATGCAAGGCCAGGACGCCGTCAATACCGCGAAAGCATTTGCGGCAACGCTTCCGTTGACCGGTATCGTGCTGACCAAACTCGACGGTGACGCGCGCGGCGGCGCAGCGCTATCTGTGCGTCATGTGACGGGAAAGCCGATCAAATTTATCGGCGTCGGCGAAAAGTTGACCGGCCTCGAAGCCTTTTATCCGGAACGCATGGCTTCGCGCATTCTCGGCATGGGCGACGTTCTGACGCTGATCGAGGACGCGCAGCGCAATGTCGATCACGCCGAAGCTGAGAAGCTGGCCAAAAAGGTCAAGGCTGGCAAGGGTTTCGATCTGGAGGATTTCAAAACCCAGTTGCGGCAAATGAAAAAAATGGGCGGCATGAGCGCATTACTCGACAAATTGCCGGCGCAGTTGAGCCAGGCCGCGCAGGGTAGCCAGTTCGATGAAAAAATACTTGGGCGAATTGAGGGCATCATCAATTCCATGACAACGCGCGAGCGCGCAAAACCGGAAATTCTGAAGGCGTCTCGCAAGCGCCGGATAGCAGCCGGCGCCGGCGTCAGCGTTCAGGAAGTGAACCAACTGCTGAATCAGTTCGAGCAGATGCAAAAGATGATGAAAATGGTCTCGAAAGGCGGCGCGGCCAAGATGATGCGGAGCATGAAAGGCATGCTGCCAGGCATGCGGTAATCGCTCGATCGCACAGATAGTGCGCAGCAATGCGTCCGGTTTCCGGTGGAAGCTTGCCTTGGCCAGTGGCGGCAGCGTAAAATTCCGCCTTTCCGTTTCTTGGCGCGGAACTTCGCGCATTCTCGGTAAAACTCGGCGGGCAAACTTATGGTAGTGATTCGACTGGCACGCGGCGGCGCAAGAAACCGCCCTTTCTATAATGTAGTCGTGGCTGACTCGCGCCGCGCGCGCGACGGCAAGTTTATCGAACGCGTCGGTTTTTACAACCCGCTGGCGCGCGGCAATGCTGAAAGTCTGCGCATCCTGCCTGAACGCATCGCGTATTGGCGGGGTCAGGGGGCGAAGCTGAGCGATACCGTCATCCGCTTGCTGAAGCAGCAGGGCTCAAAGCAAGGTGCAAATACCGCTACCACCGAAGGTGCAGGCAGCGCTACCGTTTGAATCGCGACGGCTGGTGATCATGGGGCGTGTGCTCGCGCCCCTGGGTGTGGATGGATGGGTCAAGCTCTACACTTACACCGAAACGTTGGGCAGTCTGGGCGGCCACAAAACCTGGTGGGTGGGACGTGACGAGGATTCCGGATATTTTCGGGACTTCCGCGAGGTCGTACCGGCAGGTTTCGCGGTACAGGGAAAATCGGTCGTCGCGAAATTTTCTGACTGCGAAGACCGCGACGCTGCCTTGGCATTGAAGGGGTCGGTGATCGCGGTTCTGCGCGCATCGCTTCCGGAGAATGACGAAGGCGAGTATTACTGGGCCGATTTGATCGGCCTTGAGGTTGTACGGACCGACGGTAGGAAACTCGGGGAAGTCGCCGAGTTGCTGGAGACGGGTGCGAACGACGTCTTGCTCGTAACCGGTAGAAAGGAAGGGCGGCGCGAGCTCTTGATTCCCTTTATCGCTTCGGCAGTAATCGAAGTAGATCTTGCAGAGCGCAGGATATGCGTGGATTGGGAAGAATAGGCAAGCATTGAGCGAGGCACCCTCAATGCAGTTCGATGCGATTACACTGTTCCCGCGCATGTTCGATGCGGTAACCACCTGCGGTATCACGGGACGTGCGCGCGATGCAGGGCATTACGAACTCGTATTGTGGAATCCGAGAGATTTCACTGAAGATGCGCATCGAACCGTAGACGACCGGTCTTATGGTGGCGGTCCGGGCATGGTGATGCTTGCCGAGCCTTTGCGTCGCGCCATCAGTGCCGCCAGGCGGCGGCAAAAAAGCGCCGGCGTCGGATGCAGCAAAACTGTCTACCTGTCACCGCAAGGCCGACTGCTATCGCAAAACGCCTTGTCGGAGTTAGCCGCTCAGCAAGGTTTGATTTTATTGGCGGGGCGCTACGAAGGCGTTGACGAGCGCGTGATCGAAGACGAGATCGATGAGGAGATCTCGATCGGCGATTACGTGCTTTCGGGTGGCGAGCTGGCGGCGATGGTGGTGATCGATTGTCTGGTGCGGCAAATTCCCGGAGTTTTGGGCGATTCCCGATCCGCGCCCCAGGATTCGTTTGTAAACGGGCTGCTTGATTGGCCGCACTACACGCGGCCGGAAATTTATCGGGGCAAGCAAGCGCCTGCGGTGTTATTGTCGGGCAACCACGCGGAAATAACGCGTTGGCGATTACAGCAGGCGTTGGGGAGGACCTGGATGCGCCGTCCGGAATTGCTTGAGCGGGTCGCACTTGGCGAGCGTGAGCGGAAATTGCTAAACGAATTCAGGCAGGCAATGCAGGATAAGCGGCAAGCCGGCGAAGAAGTCAGCTAAAAGTTAAGGGGTGGCAAGTGAATCTGATCAAGCAGCTTGAAGATGAAGAGATAGGCCGTATCGGAAAGCAATTTCCGGTTTTCGCACAGGGCGATACCGTGGTCGTGCAGGTCAAGGTCAAGGAAGGAAACCGCGAACGTTTGCAGGCGTTCGAGGGCGTCGTTATCGCGCGTCGTAATCGCGGGTTAAACTCCTCGTTTATCGTGCGCAAAGTTTCGTCCGGCGAAGGCGTCGAACGCACCTTTCAATTGCATTCGCCCTCCATTGCGCAGATCGAAGTCAAAAGGCGCGGTGACGTGCGGCGAGCAAAGCTTTATTACCTGCGCGAGCGTTCCGGTAAATCGGCGCGTATCAAGGAAAAGTTGCAACTGAAGGTCAAACCGGGCGCGGCGTAGTCCGGCTGTGGATTAGCCATTAGGGCGCCAGCCAGCTTCACGGATGCAAGTTGTAGCTTACATCGATTCCAGAACCTCACTGATGCGTGAAAACTCGGTGCTTTTGTCGAAAAAATAATCGGCGCCCGAGTCCTCGCATTTCTTTTGATACTGCGGAAAAGCGTAGTTCGTCAGTACGATCATTTTCGGTAGCGGCGCAAGATCCATCTTCTTCAATGCGTGTACCACATTGATGCCGTTGCCATGCCGCAACTGGATGTCAATGATGACAAGATCGGGGCAAGCTTTGCATATGCCGTCGATCGCAGTCGATTCGGTATCGGCGAAGCCGATTACTTCGCTGTGCGGCGTCTCGGCGACGACGTCAATGAGACGGCGACGCACGATTTCAGCGTCTTCGACGATGTAAACCCGGACCGGACGCCGTTTTTCCATTTGTTGAGATCAACACGCTGACGATTATATTCGGAGGGCGACGCCATCGGCGGCGTCCGGCTGTAGGACTATTCCGACAAGCGCTGCCGTCTATTCGACCAAGCCGCTCTTGATCGCGTAGTACGTGAGGTCAGCATTGGTCTTCATCTTCATCTTCTGCAAAATTCTAGAGCGATAGGTGCTCACCGTCTTTACGCTGATGAATAATTCCTCAGCGATTTGCGACGCGGTTTGTCCTACCGCCAGCTTGCGAAAGATCTGGAATTCGCGTTCCGACAAACTTGCATGCACGGGTTTGTCGATGTCACCGCCCAGCTCCAAGGCCAGGGTTTCCGCCAGCGTACCGCTGATGAATTTCTTTCCCTGCGCAACTTTGCGGATCGCATTCACCAACTGACTGGGCGCGCTTTCCTTGGTCATGTAGCCGGCGGCCCCTGCGCGCAGCAGACTGACCGCGTACTGATCTTCCGGAAACATGCTCAGGATCAGTACCGGCAAATCCGGCCTTTCCTGCCTGAT
>JACMKV010000262.1 GCA_014379915.1 Burkholderiales bacterium | reverse complement strand
TTTTATGGCGCGTATTGCAGGGGTAAACATTCCGAATCACCAACATGCCGAGATCGCCTTGACGGCTATCTTTGGTATAGGGCGCAGCCGGGCGCGCCAAATCTGTTCGGTTGCTGGTGTGAGTTCAGCCGCGAAGATTAGAGATTTATCCGATGGGGACATGGATAAGTTACGCGATTTGGTCGGCAAGCTCACGGTGGAAGGGGATTTGCGTCGCGAAGTGTCGATGAACATCAAGCGCCTGATGGACCTGGGATGTTATCGCGGCCTTCGTCACCGTCGAGGGTTGCCGGTTCGCGGTCAGCGCACTCGTACCAATGCACGCACGCGTAAAGGCCCCCGCAAAGCAGTTCGCGCATCAAAATAACAGCAGTGGCGATTGCCATGCTGTTCCAAGTTCGTGGTAACGAATCCGGCACTCACCTAAGGAATAGGAACATACATGGTCAAACCTGTTACCCGAGTCAGAAAAAAAGTAAAAAAGAATGTCGCTGAGGGTATTGCCTATATACATGCGTCGTTCAATAACACGATCGTGACGATTACCGACCGGCAGGGTAACGCGCTGGCCTGGGCGACTTCCGGCAGCAGCGGCTTCAAGGGCTCGCGCAAAAGCACGCCGTTCGCCGCCCAGGTAGCGGCTGAGCATGCTGGAAAAGTGGCGCAGGAATACGGCGTCAAAAATCTTGAGGTCAGAATCAAGGGCCCGGGGCCTGGCCGCGAATCGGCGGTTCGTGCATTGAATGCGGCGGGCTTTAAAATCACCAGTATTTCGGATGTGACGCCGGTTCCGCATAACGGATGTCGCCCACCAAAACGCCGCCGCATCTAGGCTGGCCAATAACCAGTTAGACCGGGATCAGGAGATATGGCCAGGAACCTCGATGCAACCTGTCGCAAATGCCGTCGCGAAGGCGAAAAGCTTTTTCTGAAAGGCGAGAAGTGCTTTACCGATAAATGCTCAGTCGAGCGCCGGACCTACGCTCCCGGTCAGCACGGTCAGAAGAAGAATAGCCGGATGTCCGGTTACGCGGTGCAGTTGCGCGAAAAACAGAAAGTCCGGCGCATTTACGGTTTGCTTGAACGGCAGTTTCGTAACAATTATGAGGCTGCAGATCGCGCCCGCGGCATCACCGGGGAAAATCTGCTGCAGATTCTCGAAAGCCGTCTGGACACTGTTTCCTATCGGATGGGTTTTGGCGCATCGCGCGCCGAGGCTCGCCAGATCGTTCGCCACAACGGTATTCTGGTGAATAGCAAGCGGGTCAATATCCCGTCTTACCAGGTTCGTCCCGGCGACGTAGTTGAAGTCGCCGAGAAATCCAAAGCGCAATTGCGCATCAAGGCGGCGGTCGAATCCGCGGTGCAGCGCGGCATCCCGGAGTGGCTCGAAGTTAGCAGTTCCGACCTGAAAGGGACGTTCAAAGCCAAACCGCAGCGCGCCGATCTGCCTCCCACGATTAATGAGTCACTGATCGTCGAGTTGTATTCGAAGTAAGTCTCATCGGTTTTTTGATCGAATCCGGCAACGTGCTTGGGCATATTGCCGGATCAACGTTTTTTGAGGGGATGCAGGCCATGCAAAGCAGTGGTTTCCTTAAGCCGCGTATTATCGACGTGCAAAACTTTTCGCCGCGGCATGCCAAGGTCACGATGGAGCCGTTTGAACGCGGCTACGGCCACACCCTGGGTAATGCCCTGCGTCGCATCCTGCTTTCGTCAATGCCCGGTTTTGCCGCGACCGAAGTCAATATTAACGGTGTGCTGCATGAATATTCGACGCTTGACGGCGTCCAGGAAGACGTCGTCGACATTCTGCTTAATCTAAAAGGGATCGTTCTGAAGCTGCACAATCGTAGCGAGGCCGTTCTCGCCCTCAAGAAGCAGGGTGAAGGCGTCGTGACTGCCAGCGATATTCAGGCCGGCCATGATGTCGAGATCGTTAATCCGGACCACGTGATTGCCCATCTGACCGCGGGCGGCAAGCTCGACATGGAAATCAAGGTTGAGCATGGTCGCGGCTATCTTCCCGGCACGTCGCGCAGTCTTGGCGAGGAGACGCGCAGCATCGGCAACATCGTTCTGGATGCGTCGTTCAGCCCGGTTCGCCGCGTTAGCTATGCGGTGGAGAGCGCACGGGTCGAGCAGCGCACGGATCTTGACAAGCTGGTTATGGACATCGAAACCAATGGCGTTATCGAGCCCGAAGAGGCGATCCGCTATGCCGCTCGCGTGCTGGTCGAGCAGTTATCCGTATTTGCTGATTTAAAGGGAACACCTACCCTCATCGAGCAGCCCAAAGCGCCGCAGGTCGACCCGATTCTGTTGCGCCCGGTCGATGATCTCGAGTTGACGGTGCGTTCGGCAAATTGTCTAAAGGCGGAAAACATTTACTACATCGGGGATCTGATACAGCGCAGCGAGAACGAATTGCTGAAAACACCGAATCTCGGCCGCAAATCACTGAATGAGATCAAGGAAGTACTCGCGTCGCGTGGTTTAACGCTGGGCATGCGGCTGGAAAATTGGCCGCCCGCAGGTATGGATCGGCCAAGCTAGGAGAGACCGCAATGCGCCACAGACTGGGACTTCGCAAATTAAATCGCACCAGCAGCCATCGCTTGGCAATGCTTCGCAATATGGCGAATTCACTGCTGCGCCATGAAGTGATCAAGACCACTCTGCCCAAGGCAAAAGAGTTGCGGCGGGTGGCCGAGCCTTTGATAACGCTTGGGAAAAAACCTAGTTTGGCTAATCGGCGGCTCGCCTTCAATCGATTGCGCGACCGCGCCACGGTCGTAAAGTTGTTCGATGAGCTCGGCCCGCGTTACACGGCGAGAAATGGCGGATATCTGCGCATTTTAAAGTTCGGGATGCGTCAAGGTGACAATGCCCAAATGGCGCTGGTCGAGTTGATGGATCGACCTGAGCAGATCGAGGAGAGCGAGAGCGCTCCGAAGGCAAAAAGCGAATAGTTAAAGCGTCTGGCCGTCTTGTTTTTGAATTTGTCACAGGTAAAGCCGGGTCTCCCCGGCTTTTCGTTTTGACTTAATTCTTTGGACGCATTCGATACCAGAATGCAGAAAAGACGGCCGTGCTTAATATATACAGCGCTCACTGTCGCGACAGCGCTGTAGTAATCTCTGGATCGATCGCTGTGCACGATAGGATTGCCTGGTCTAATCGCAACCCAGGAACATCTGGGAAGCGCCATGAGCGACAGATCCGAGAATCGCAAGCAGTTGCGGCCCTCTTGTTCTTTAGCTCATGCCTATTACCACTTACTCGGTCGGCCATGGTAATCGTTCGCTGGAAGAATTTATTGCGCTGCTCGGTCTGATCCGCTTGCTGGTCGATGTTCGCGCTTATCCGACGTCGCGCCGCCACCCGCACTTTTCCCGGGAACCTCTCAGTAGGGCGCTTGCCGACAACGGTATCGAATACGCGTGGCAAGGGAAAGAACTCGGTGGCTTGCGCAAACCGAGCCGGGAATCGGTTAATACCGGCCTGAATAATCTTAGCTTCCGCGCCTATGCAGACCATATGGCATCGCCGGGCTTTGCTGCGGCAATCGATGAACTGCTGATATCGGCGGAACATGCTCCGCTTGCCGTGATGTGCGCAGAGCGCCTGCCTTGGCAATGCCATCGCTACCTGATTTCGGATTACTTGATGGTTCGTGGGCTGTCTGTTATTCATCTGTTGGCGCTGGACAAATCCCAGCCTCACCGGTTGAATCCGCTTGTGCGGGTCGTCGATGGAAAACTGATCTACGACCGCGGCGTTCAGATCGATCTGGTCCCGCCTTCCGGATAAATAGCGCTTATACTCACGATAAGAAACTCTGACTGGCTCGATTTTACGTCGTGAAATATGATTTCACGATTGTCTGTCCTTCCCCCCTCCATAACACAAGAGAACGCCATGTTTCCCTCACCGAATTTGCAGGAAGCCGATAGCGAACTTTGGCAGGCGATGCAGCAGGAAAATCGCCGTCAGGAAGACCACATAGAACTCATCGCATCCGAAAATTACGTCAGTCAGAATGTGCTGAAAGCACAAGGCTCGTTGCTGACCAACAAATACGCGGAGGGTTATCCGGGCAAGCGCTATTACGGTGGTTGCGAGTACGTCGATATCGCTGAACAGCTCGCCATCGATCGCCTGAAATCGCTGTTCAATGCCGATTACGCGAACGTACAGCCGCACTCTGGTTCACAGGCAAACCAGGCAGTCTATTTTTCCGTGCTGAAACCGGGCGATACCATCCTCGGCATGTCGCTCGCCCACGGTGGCCATTTAACCCACGGCTCTTCGGTGAATCTTAGCGGCAAGATATTCAAAGCGGTCAGCTATGGCTTGCACCCCGATACCGAAGAGATCGACTACGACGAAGTCGAGCGTCTCGCTCAACAGCACAAGCCTAAAATGATCGTGGCCGGCGCGTCAGCCTATTCGCTCGTCATCGACTGGAAGCGGTTTCAGGAAATCGCGAAAAGCGTCGGCGCTTATTTGTTCGTCGACATGGCGCACTATGCCGGGCTGGTCGCCGCCGGAGTCTATCCGAGCCCGCTCGGCATTGCCGATTTCGTGACCAGCACCACGCACAAAACCCTGCGCGGTCCGCGCGGTGGCATCATCATGGCCAAGCCCGAACACGAAAAAGCCCTGAACTCGACGATTTTTCCGGGCATTCAGGGCGGCCCGTTGATGCATGTGATTGCCGCCAAGGCGGTCGCTTTCAAGGAAGCCAAAACTCGCGAGTTCAAGCAGTACCAGGAAATGGTGCTGGCCAATGCGCGCGTGCTCGCCAAAGTGCTGAAGGAGCGCGGCCTGCGTATCGTTTCCGGCCGCACCGAATCGCATATGTTCCTGGTTGATCTGCGCGCCAAAAAAATCACCGGCAAAGCGGCCGAAGCAGCACTCGGCCGCGCCCACATCACCGTCAACAAGAACGCGATTCCGAACGATCCGGAAAAGCCGTTTGTAACCAGCGGAATCCGCATCGGATCGCCGGCAATGACGACGCGCGGCTTCGGCGAAATCGAAGCCGAGCAGTTGGCGAATCTGATTGCCGACGTATTTGACGCGCCCGAAGACGATGCGGCGCTGAGGCGCGTGGCGACCGACGTCCAGACAATGTGCAAGAAATTTCCCGTCTACGCGTGAGCGTGACTACCTTTAGCTGAATCACGGCGTCGGCCGACGCCTCATCAATCAGGAGACTCCCTATGCCAGGCCGTAATTTTTTGTTCGTTCCGGGTCCGACCAATACGCCGGATCGCGTCATGCGTGCGATGCACGTTGCGATGGAAGACCATCGTTCGTCGAAGTTCCCGGAACTGACCATGTCGCTGTTCGAGGACCTGAAAAAAGTCTTCAAGACCCAAAGCGGCCAGGCATTCATTTTCCCGGCGACCGGCACCGGAGGCTGGGAAGCGGCGTTGACCAACACCTTGTCGCCCGGCGACAAAGTGCTGTCCGCGCGTTTCGGTCAATTCAGCCACCTTTGGATCGACCTCGCCCAACGCATCGGTCTGGACGTCGAAGTGCTCGATGTCGAATGGGGCGAAGGTGCGCCACCGGATCGCATAGAGCAGGTTTTGAAAGCCGATAAAGAGCACAAGATCAAGGGCGTGATGGTTGTCCATAACGAGACCGCGACGGGCGTGGCCAGTGATATCGCGGCCGTGCGCCGCGCCATGGATAACGCCAAACATCCGGCGATGCTCTACGTCGACGGCGTCAGTTCGATCGGCAGCCTGGATTTCCGCATGGACGAATGGCGCGTCGACTGCGCGATTGCCGGCTCCCAGAAAGGGCTGATGCTGCCCGCCGGCCTCGGCATCGTATGCGCCAGTCAGAAAGCACTGGCTGCGCGCGAGCAGGCCAAATGCCGCCGCGTGTTCTTCGATTTTGGCGACATGATCAAGGCCAACGCGACCGGCTACTTCCCATACACGCCGGCGCTGCCATTGCTGTACGGTCTGCGTGAAGCGCTGAACGTGATTTTCGAGGAAGGTCTCGAAGAAATTTTCGCGCGCCATCATCGTCTCGCCGGCGGTGTGCGCGCCGCGGTCGAAGCATGGGGCCTGAAGCTGTGCGCCAAAGAACCGAAATGGTATTCGGATACGGTCAGCGCGATCATGGTGCCGGAAGGCATCAATGGCGCGCATGTCATAGACGTCGCGTTCCGCCGCTACAACCTGGCGCTCGGCGCCGGATTGTCGAAAGTCGCCGGCAAGCTGTTCCGCATCGGCCATCTCGGCGATCTGAACGAACTGATGGTGCTCGGCGCGATTGCCGGTTCGGAGATGGCGATGGCTGATGTCGGCATTAAGGTCAAACTCGGCAGCGGCGTTGGCGCGGCTGCGCAGTTCTACCGTAGCACCGATCCGGTTCCCAAGAAAAAGGTCAGTCGCAAGGAAGTCGAGTACGCCTCGCATTCCACCGGCAGCATTACTTGAGCCGCACATGACGCAACATCACATCGTTTTTCTCGATCGCGCTTCAGTCAAGGCGAACGTGCGTCGTCCGGCGTTCGACCATGGCTGGAAAGAGCACGAAAAAACCACTGCCGATGAAGTAGTGTCCAAGCTGCGCGATGCGACTATCGCGCTCGTCAATAAAGTGCCGATGCGCGGCGATACGCTGGCCAAGCTTCCCAAGCTCAAGATGATCGCGGTCGCGGCAACCGGGACTGACAACGTCGACCTCGAGTACTGCAGAAAGAACGGCATCGCAGTCGCCAACATTCGGAACTACGCGGTGCATACCGTACCCGAGCACGCGTTTTCGATGATT
>JACMKV010000261.1 GCA_014379915.1 Burkholderiales bacterium | reverse complement strand
GGTCGTTGCGTATAACCGCTTTACCCATGATATCGATCGCCTGTCGATACGTTTCGAAAGTTTCATGGAAGAGTTTTCAAATATTCTGCAGCGCCAGCCGCACGCATAAGCGCCGCCGGTTCCAAAAATAAGCGCAGTCCGCTTACAAAAAGGCCAGCCCATGCCGCGCCATTCCCGACGCCTGATGAACGAGATCAATGTCGTGCCGTATATCGATGTGATGCTTGTGCTGCTCGTGATCTTCATGATCACCGCACCCCTGATCAATCCCGGCCAGATCGAGTTGCCGGAGATCGGCAAATCGTTGAGCGCGCCGATAGCGCCGCTCGAAGTCGGCATCAAGGCCGATCAAACCTTGCTGTTGCGCGATCTCTCGCAAGCGCAGGTCGAACGCGCGATCAGCCAGCAGGAACTCGTGCAGGCGATCAAGGCCAAGCAGCAGCAGAACCCCGAGCAGCCGGTCGTGATCGCCGCCGACAAAGACGTCCGTTATGAGGAAGTCCTGAAAGTCATGGACTTATTGCAGCAAAACCAGGTGAAAAAGGTAGGATTGCTGGCCAAGCCGAGGTCGGGTTGAAGGGCGGAGCGGTAAAGCCGGCAAACATTCGCGGCAGCCGCGCCGCCCGGCGCGAACCCGGCAAATTCGCCGCCGGGGTGATGGCGGTGTTGATGCACGTGGTTTTCGTCGGGCTGCTCGTGTTCGGCGTGCGCTGGCAGAGCGAGCAGCCGGACGCGACGGTTGTCGATCTCTGGACCGATCTGCCCGCGGCGAAGCCGATCCCAAAGCCCGAGCCGGTAGTTCAAGCGAAACCACAGCCCAAGCCCGAACCTGTGCCGGAACCGAAGCCCGAGCCCGCTCCCGAGCCGGAACCAACGCCGCCACCCGAGCCCGCTCCTGAACCCAAACCGACTCCGCCGCCCGAACCCGAGCCTAAGCCTGCGCCCAAACCCGAGCCGACGCAGGCGGAGATCCTGCTGAAAGAGAAGGCCGAAAAGGCGGAGCAGGCGCGCCTCGAAAAGATCGAGAAAGAGCGGCAAGAAAAGGAACGTATCGTCGCCGAGAAGCGGCGCAAGGAAGAATTCGAAAAACAGGCCGAGCTTAAACGCCAGGCAGAAGCGAAAAAGCAAGCCGAGCTGAAGCGCAGGGAAGAGGCGGAAAAATTAGCCGATGCCAAACGCAAAGCCGAAGAAGAGAAGCGCCAGTTGGCGCTCGCGCAGGAACAGAAAAGGCTGAAGGAAGAACAAGAGCGGGAGGCGCGCGAAGCGCGCGAGGCCGCCGAAGCTGCGCGCGCCCAACAAGAGCGTGAGCGGGCAGCGCAGGCGACGGCCGCGCAAAAACGGCTCATCGACGAATACGTTGGCCGCATCCGCAGCCGTATACGCCGCTACACCACTTATCCGCCCGATCTGATCGGAACGCCTCAAGCCGAGTTCACGGTAACGCTGTTGCCGAGCGGCGAGGTTTTGAATGTTCGCCTGCGAAAAAGCAGCGGCAATCCGGCATTCGACAACGCGGTCGAGCGCGGCATTTACAAGGCGCAGCCTCTGCCGCTGCCGTCAGATCCGCTGTTGTTCGCGAGCAACTTCCGCGAATTTACGCTGGTTTTCAGACCAGAGAATTAAGGACGATCCGCAAGGTCAGAATCGTTTTCGATGCATCAAGTGATTCGATTCAAGACGCCGCGATTACCTACGGGTGAAATGACGGCGATGGCGACAGCAAACCGAACCCTTTGAACGTCTATATTATTATTCAGCCATGATAAAAACTGCTTCCAGTTCCACCGCTCGCGCGCTGTTGCAGGCGCTGCTTTTGTTTGCGATTGCAATAATGCCGCTGACTGCGCGCGCGCAACTCACGATCGAGATCGTCGGCGGCGGCATAACGCAGATACCGGTTGCCATCGTGCCATTCGAGGGCGAACAAGCCCTGCCGCAAAGCATCACCGAAGTCGTGACCGAGGATTTGCTGCGTAGCGGGCTGTTCAAGACAGTCCCTGCTTCCGGCGTCACGCCGTTGCCGGCGCAGCCGCAGGACATCAATTTCCAGGAATGGCAAGCGCGCGGCGCTGACGCGATCGTGATTGGCAGCGTTCGTCCACAGGGCGATGGCAAATTCGAGGTGCGCTTCCACCTGATGGACGCGCTCAAACACAGTCAGCTCGCAGCATTTACCTACACCATCCCGCCGACGCAGGCGCGCCTGACGGCGCATCGCATCGCCGATGTCATTTACGAAAAGTTGACCGGCGATCGAGGCGTGTTCAGCACCAAGATAGCCTACGTTTCCAAACAAGACCGCAAATATCGCTTGCAGGTCGCCGATGCCGACGGCTACGGTGCAGAGACGGTTGTGACCTCCAACGAACCCTTGATATCCGCTGCATGGTCGCCCGATGGCACGCAGCTCGCATACGTGTCGTTCGAGCGCAAGAAGCCGATTATTTTCTTGCAGTCCCTATTGACCGGGAAGCGTTCAGTGCTCGCCAACTTCAAGGGAATCAATAGCGCGCCATCGTGGGCGCCCGATGGCAAAAAACTGGCGATCGTTTTGACCAAGGACGGCAACTCGCAAATCTATTCGATCACTGCGGATGGCAGCGGCTTGCAGCGCCTGACCATCAGCTCGGGAATCGATACCGAACCGTCCTGGTCGCCCGACGGCCGCAGCATCATCTTCACCTCCGATCGCGGCGGCAGCCCGCAAATTTACCGGATGCCGGCCAGCGGCGGCTCGGCCGAGCGGCTGACGTTCGAAGGCAACTACAATGTCTCCCCGCATTTCAGCCCGGATGGCCGAAGCTTCGCCTTTGTTCAGCGCAACGACGGTCGCTTCAATGTCGCGGTGCAGGATCTAAACAGCCGGCAGTCGCAAGTGCTGACGGAAATGCGTCTCGACGAGTCGCCAAGCTTCGCGCCAAATGGAAAGATTCTGCTCTATGCCTCAGAAGTAAATGGGCGTGGTATATTGGCGGCGGTTTCGAGTGACGGTCGTGTCAAGCAGCGGCTTAGCATCGAATCAGGCGATGTACGGGAACCGGCATGGGGACCGTTTTTGAGAAATCAGTAAAGGAGATAGGCAATGAAGAATCTGCTAATCAGCGCGATGCTCGTAGGTATGCTTGGCGCCTGCGCGAGCCAGGACGTCAAGGAGGAACCAAAAGCGCCGATCGAAGACCGCAGTGCTGCAACGCAAAGTGACTCAGGCAGCAGTCAAACGCAGCCCGCCGATCAGGATAAGCTCGATTCCCGTGCCCTCGGCACGAATGTGCTGAAAGATCCGAACAGCCCGCTATCCAAACGTATCGTTTACTATGAATACGACAGTGCGGCGATCAAGGATGAGTATCGTCCTCTGATTCGGGCGCACGCCAAATACCTGGCCGACCAGCGCAGCGCGCGCATGACCGTGCAGGGCCATACCGACGAGCGCGGCAGCCGCGAATATAACCTTGCGCTAGGACAACGCCGTGCCGAAGGCGTGAAAAAAGCGATGTCGGTGCTTGGCGCATCGGACAATCAGATCGACACGGTCAGCTACGGCGAAGAGCAACCCGCGGTTACCGGCAGCGACGAATCCTCCTGGGCGAAGAACCGCCGTGCGGCAATCATTTATCAAGGCGAGTAAGGGCAGGCAAGGAGGGGTTCTCACGCGCGCCAATATCGCTCTCGCTTTACTTGGCGCGCTCGGCGTGCTGGCTTGCAATCCGTCAGCCGCCGGCCTTTTTAGCGATGACGAAGCGCGCCAGGCGCTGAACGAACAATCCAAGCAACTGGTCAAGCTGCAAAACGAGAAGCAGGCGCTCGAAGCGCGCGTACTGAAACTCGAAGAAACACTACGCAATCAGGGCCTGCTTGATCTGCTCACGCAGATCGACGCGCTGAATGCCGAAATCGGTAACCTGCGCGGCCAAAGCGAAGTCCATGGCAATAATATCGACGCAGCGCAGAAGCGCCAGAAAGACTTCTATGTCGATCTGGATTCGCGCTTGCGCAGGCTCGAACAGGCTGCCGGCGGCGGATCGTCAGCGCGCGAGCCCGCGCCCACTCCTGATTCCGATTCGCCCGCTCCGGAAGGCGATTCGCCCGCGGATAGCTCTTCAGGAACAAGCGGCGCGGGAGGGAAAGCTAATTCGGGCGCTGCAGTAGCTGATGGTGGACGTAGCGCCAGCAGCAGCGCAACCGAGCAAAAGCGGTCCGGCTCATCGCCTGCGCCGACGGCGGCAAGCCGATCATCGGACGCGGCGAAAGCAAACCCGGGCACGATGTCTGAGGCGAGCGTTTATGACACCGCTTACTACCAGTTCAAGCGCGGTGATTACGCGGGCGCGGTCAGCGGATTCCAGAATTTTTTGCGCGTGCACCCGAACTCTCCGCTGGCGCCGAACGCGCAGTACTGGATAGGCAATGCGCAATTCGCTCAGCGCGATTTTGCGGGCGCCATCGCCAGTCAGAAAAAGCTGCTCGCAAACTACCCGAGCAGCCAGAAAGCAGCCGACGCAATGCTGAATATCGCCAATGCACAGTCGGAAATGGGTGATGCCGCTGCTGCCAAAACAACGCTGCAGGACGTGATCGGCCGCTATCCGTCGAGCGAGGCCGGAGCAAAAGCCAAACGCCGTCTCAGCTCACTGAAATAAAACAGCTGTTGAAAAGCTATTGCGCTTGCCTGTACTTCGCTGCACAGGGCCTCAAAATGCTTATGTATTACTGTGTACATTCCGCTTTTTCGGTCCGTAGCACCTAGTCTTGGCTGCGCTCGCTACGTTTTTCAACAGCCTATTATCCTTGTAGCATGGAGGCGTTAGAAAAAGGCAACCGCGCGGGCGCAGCATTCGACTCCGACGCACGTTCGCCCTTGCCCCTGCGGTCCTTGCCCCTGCGCGTAACCGAAATTTTCCATTCCCTGCAAGGTGAGACCAGCCGGGTCGGTCTGCCGACGGTTTTCATCCGATTGACCGGTTGTCCGCTGCGCTGCGCCTTTTGCGATACCAAATATGCGTTTCATGGCGGCAAAACCCTGCCCATCTCGGCTGTTCTCGAACAAGTCCGTTCGTATCAGACGCATTACATAACGGTCACCGGCGGCGAACCGCTGGCGCAGAAGAATTGCC
>JACMKV010000260.1 GCA_014379915.1 Burkholderiales bacterium | reverse complement strand
TGCTGAACAGCCATCGCAACCAAAAAATCTTTGCTTTCAAGCCAAAGCCTTTACCGTGTTCATAAAAATTCGAATGGCACCATGGGGTAGTTTCGGGATCGCAATTGCAGAATCGTGAATGCATGCGAACGGCGCCATCCTATGCGTGCGAATACAGGGCCGCGAGCCACATCCGATGAGGGGCGGCTTTGCTAGGAATGAACGGTCTTTTTTGCCGCTGAGTGGAACGTGTATCCCGATTTCATTGTCGTCGGCGCGCGGGTGTGATCGGTTTGGCGACGGCGTTCGGCGGAAATCGGGGGAAAACTACAAAACTCCTGATGCTTTCGATGTGCGGTCGCCTGATTGAAGCTGGCGAAACGAACGGCGGCGAGGAAATATCAATGAAAAAGGGGCGCGAGGCCCCTTCCTGATGCTTTAACGCTTACTGCGCCTTTTTCTTCGTATCTTCGTCTTTGACGGTCGCAGCGGGGTCGATCGGCTTGCCGCTGCTCGAATCGCCAGCCGAGCTGTCCGGGCCGGCCGGGCCGCCGGGACCGCGCTCCCTGGCGCCCTTGTCTTTGCTGCCGTCGCTGGCGCCCGCTGCGGGTTGCTGAGCCGTTGTTCCCGTAGCCGAGCTTTTGTCGGCTGCCGAGCCGGCTTTATCGGTGGCAAGTGCGAGGGTCGAGCCCATTGCGAGGGCGATGGCTAATGCAATTTCTTTTTTCATTGTCTAGCTCCTTGAGTGGTTTAACGCCTAAAACTACGAAACTACGGCTTGAACACCTGTTTATTGCTAGTTGCTGCAATTACTTTCCATTTTCAGGACCGGCTGGGCCCGCTGCACCACGTTCCATCGCGCCTTGCTCTTTGGAACCATCGCGGGCGCGTGCCTGATCCTCGGAACCATTGCTGGCGCGTGGTAGGGCCTGCGCTGCCGCGTATTCATCTTTCGAAACACGACCGTCACTATTTTTATCCGATGTCATGAAGTCCATTGCCGGACTCATCGCCGGAACAAGGGCGCGCGCTTCATCTCTGCTGACGTAGCCGTCCTTGTTGGCGTCAACCTGATCCCACGTCGCCGACCGCCCGGCGGCGCCGGACGCTTTGTCGCCTGCGACAGCCAGCCCCGAAGCAAGGATCGCAGCGACGACTAAAACGATCTTGTTTCTCATCGCGAGCTCGTGGTTTCCGAATAGTTGTTACTGCTTTTGCATCTTCTTGTCGGATGCAGGTCCCGCCGGTCCGGCAGCGCCGCTGTCGGCTTGCAGGGCCGCGAACTCGTCCTTTGAGAGGCGACCGTCGGCATTGGTATCGATGGAGGCGAAATCGGCCGCGATCTTGCCGTCTTTCGCTTCTTCTCTGCTTACGTAGCCGTCCTTGTTGGCATCGACTTGATCCCATTGCATCATTTTTCCGCCACCTGGGGCGGGCTGCGCCTGATCTTTTTTAGCCGACTGCTCGGTAGAAGTGGCCGAAGTCGAATCGCTCTTGTGCTTGTCGCCGGCGATGGCGAATGTCGAACCCAAGGCAAGTGCGATAGCTAATGCGATATGCTTTTTCATGGTGGAGTTCCTTATTGGTTGGTTTGATTGAGTTGTCTGACAAAAGCCATTGGTAGCTCGTCTTAGCAAGCGTAGCTCGTCGTAGCAATCGCTATGCCAAAGTTATTTGTTCATACAGAATAGGCGCTTAGCGCATTGCTAAAGGAAAAGCACGAGTCATCGCGGAAAAGCTGTTGGGCTCAGGCGACGCCGAGGCGGGATATCGCACGACCTCTACCTAGCGGCCTGTCGCGGTTAGGCGACAGAGCAAAAACGCAAAAAAAGGTCTACACTAAAAAAAGGAGAAGCGAGCGAGGACTTTTTCATGAAAAGCGTTGAGGAACTGCTGCGCAATAAATCCCCCCGGCCATTGGTCAAAGTCACGCCGGATGTTTCGGTCTACGAGGCGGTCAGACTAATGGCCGAATATAACGTAGGCGCGTTAATCGTTTGCGATGCCGACGGGAAAATGGTCGGCATGATTACCGAGCGCGATTACGCGCGCAAAATCGTGCTGCAGGGCCGGTCGTCGCGCAGCACGATGGTGCGCGACATCATGAGCGAAAAGGTCATTTTTGTAACGCCCGCCCAAGACATCGAGCACTGCATGATCCTGATGACGCAAAAGCGCATACGCCATCTGCCCGTCGTCGAAAACAATGAGGTGCAAGGCTTGCTGTCGATCGGCGACCTGGTCCACGCGACGATCTCGGAAAAGGAATACATCATCCATCAGCTCGAGCACTACATACATGGGTGAAAGAAGCAGAATTCAGGATTGAGGATTTAGGGATCTAGAATTTTCAGCGATCCGTCGCGCCAGCGGTTTAGCAGGCTTTATCGCCGTCCAGATCGACCATCCCGCCCCCAATCCTCCCCCCAATCCTCAATCCTGCCTTAATGCCGCCCAGTCGCACCTCACGTTTCGGCGCCATCATCATTGGCGACGAGATCTTGCGCGGCAAGCGCGAAGACAAACACTTTGCAAAGCTGCGCCAGTTGCTCGCCCGCCGCGGCTTCGCTTTGTCTTGGTGCCTGTACCTCGGTGACGATCCCGAGCAGATCATAGCTAGCCTGCGCGCGACATTCGCCCAGGCGGACGTTACCGTCTTTTGCTTCGGCGGCATCGGCGCGACGCCCGACGATTACACACGGCAATGCGCGGCCCGCGCGGCCGGCGTCGAGCTCCATCGCCATCCAGACGCGGTATCGGAAATCGAAGCGCAATATGGCGCCTCCGCCTATCCACTGCGCGTGCTGATGGCCGAATTGCCGCTTAGCAGCACCATCATTCCGAACGCATTCAACCGCGTTCCCGGCTTCAGCCTGCGTTCTCATCATTTCCTGCCGGGCTTCCCGGAAATGGCGTGGCCGATGGTCGAATGGCTGCTCGACACGAACTACTCCGCTTCAGCAGCCCGCTGCGAAAGCGAGCGCGCCATACTCGTGTTAGGCGCTTACGAAAGCCTGCTGCTCGACCTGATGAATTGTTGTGTATCGGGCTTTCCCGAAGCGAAGTTGTTCAGCCTGCCGACTGTCGGACGGGCAGATCGACGCATCGAGCTGGGCGTTCGCGGCGATCCCGAAGCGGTCGAGCGGGCGATCGATTACTTGAAGCAGGGTGTCACGGAACTCGGCTTTGCTTGGCGCGAAGCGGCCGCAGCCGGCGATCTCGATTGACTAACGAACGCATTGCGAAGTCGCAAAACCAGGCGAAAAAAAGCCCCGCACCGCGGGGCTTTTGAGCACGGGTAGGAGGATTACCCGCGAGCTTCTTGCCACTTTGCTGCCACAGCTAGCTGCTAATTACCCTGATTTCTTCTTGCTCGCCGCTGCCGTCTGGGCTGCGGCGTTGCTGGCTTGCGCAGCGACGCTGTTCATGGTCGCTTCCGCGCTCTCTTGAAACTGCTTGGCGGTTTTCGACAGGTTTTCGTATGCGGTATTGGCCGCGGTGATTGCTGATTTCACGGCGGCGACAGCCACCGAAGCGGCCGGCGAGGTTTTCTCCACGCTATCGATCGCTTGTACCATCTGGCGATTGAATTCGGCAGCCTGCTCTTCAACCAGTTTGCTGAGTTCCGCCTGAGTCGAGGTCGCGACGTTGTAAATGCTGCGCGCATATTCGCTAGCCTGTTCGACGCTAGGCTTGACCAGGTTGGCGCGCAGTGAGTCGAGTTCCTGTACGTCTTTTACGGACGATAGCGCTTTGGCGTTTTGCGCGCCGGTCGCAAAGGCGGTTTTGGCAGCTTCGACCTGAATGGCGATCATACGCTCGGCGCTGCCGAGGATAATGCTGGCGTAGCGAAGTGCGGTGTCGACATTGGCTTGATTGACAGCTGAAAGTTGTTCCTTGACTTTGGTTGTGTTATCCATGGTGTTTCTCCATCGTGATTAAGTTGACTGCTCGGGTGCAGCGCTCTTGTACAGCATTGCTGCACCGCACAAATCACATTGTACGACAATCGGCTTATATGTTCAATACTTTTCACGGCCGTTAGTGCGTATGCGGCGATGTACCACACCGGTCCCGAAGGTTGTCGAGGAGGCTTATGAGCGAGCTTTACGCCGAACGCGAGCAGCTTCCTTCCATAGCAACCACGGACTCGCCGACATCGGCAGTCGCTTTGACTGGGGACTGGACGCTGGACACTCTGGCATCGCGGATGCGACCGCTGACGCAGCAAGCGCGCCGCTATAGCCGGCGTGCGTGGGATTTGCGCGATATCGGGCGAATCGACGATGCCGGCGCGACGCTGTTGTGGCATGCGTGGGGGGCGGAGAGGCCGGCAGCGCTATTGTTGCGTCCTGAGCAGGAGGCGATGTTCACCAGGCTCGCGGAGGTGCAAAAACCGCCGCAGGCGCGGCGTCGGCGCGCCTGGTCCGCGCTTGCGCCGGTTTCCAGGGTAGGTGAGCGCGTCGTCGACGTCATCGATCATGTATCCGGCTTCACCACTCTGCTGGGCCAAACCGTGCTCGATATCGCGCGCATCGCGGGCAACCCGGCGCGTATGCCGTGGCGCGAAATCTCGGCCAATATTCATCGCACCGGCGCGCAGGCCTTGCCGATTACCGCGCTCGTGAGTTTTCTGATCGGCATCGTTCTCAGCTACCTGTCGGCGCGGCAACTCAAACTGTTCGGCGCCGACGTTTATATTGTCGACATACTCGGCATCAGCATCTTGCGCGAACTCGGGCCGGTGCTGGCCGCCATCCTCGTTGCCGGGCGCTCGGGCTCGTCGATGACCGCCCAGCTCGGCGTGATGCGCGTGACGCAGGAACTCGACGCGCTCGCCGTCCTGGGCATCCCGTATTCGCTGCGTCTCGTGTTGCCGAAAATTATCGCGTTGGCCATTGCTTTGCCGCTACTGGTGCTATGGAGCAATGCGATCGCATTGCTGGGCGGCATGGTTGCAGCCGGCGTAGAGTTGAATATCGGCTACCGGCATTTCCTTTCCGGCCTGCCTGGCGCGGTGCCTGTCGCGAACCTGTGGTTGGGTTTGGCAAAGGGCGCCGTGTTCGGCATCTTGATCGGACTTGTGTCGTGCCACTTCGGGTTGCGCATCAAGCCGAATACCGAGAGCCTCGGCGCTGGCACGACGAATTCGGTGGTCACCGCGATCACCATCGTGATTCTGGTCGATGCGATCTTTGCCGTCCTGTTTTCCGAAGTCGGCATTCCGTGAGCGTAGTCATCAGCGTCGCAGGCTTGTGCACGCGCTACGGCAAACAGGTGATTCACCGCGATCTCGATCTAACTGTGCTGGATGGCGAAGTCCTCGGCATCGTCGGCGGATCGGGCAGCGGCAAGACGACGCTGCTGCGGCAGATGCTCGGACTCGACCAACCGATGCGCGGCGTCGTTAAGGTTTTCGGATACGATTTGCAAACCGCCAGCGCCGACGATCTGCGGCGCATGCGCAGGCACTGGGGCGTGCTGTTTCAACACGGCGCGCTGTTCAGCGCGCTGACCGTCTTCGACAATGTCGCGCTGCCGTTGCGCGAACTGCGCGCGCTGCCGGAGCCGATGATCGCCGACCTCGCCATGCTAAAATTAAACGTGGTTGGAATCGGCGCCGAGCACGCGCCGAAAATGCCGTCGCAGTTGTCGGGCGGCATGATCAAACGTGTCGCGCTCGCTCGCGCGCTCGCCCTTCAACCGGAGTTGCTGTTTCTCGACGAACCCACGGCAGGCCTTGATCCGGAAAGCAGCGAAAGCTTCGTCGAGCTCATCAACACCTTGCGCAATGAATTGAGGCTGACCGTGGTAATGATCACGCATGATCTCGATACCCTGATCTCGCTCGCCGATCGCGTCGCCGTGCTGGCGGATCAGCGGCTGGTCGCGGTCGGCGCGCTGGACGAGATCGTCAATATCCGCCATCCGTTCATCAACAGTTTATTTCACGGCGAGCGCGGCCAGCGCGCACTAGCCGCCGCCAACGACGATACGCGGCCTCCCAAAATAGTGTTCCCTGATCACGTTCCCTGATCATGGAAAATCGTTCACACGCATTGCTGGCCGGATTGTTCACGCTGCTGCTGGGCGTCGCGGTGGTGCTCGCTGTGCTATGGTTCCGCGGCGATACGCTGGGCACGGAGCGCTATCTTCTGGTTTCCAGCAACTCGGTGTCGGGGCTCACGCCGCAGGCCGCCGTGCGCTATCGCGGCGTCGCAGTCGGCAAGGTCGAAAGCATCGGGCTCGATCCGCTGAATCCTCGCACCGTGCTGGTCGAAATTTCGGTCGACAAAACGACGCCGATCACGACCGCAACCTTCGCCCAGCTCGGCTACCAGGGCGTCACCGGTTTGTCCTACGTGAAGCTCGACGATGACAGCCGCCAGGGCGAGCCGCTGGCGCCGACTCCGGAGTCGATGGCGCGCATCGAGCTGCGTCCGTCCTTGCTCGATCAGGTTGGCAGTTCGGGGCAGGAGTTGATCGCGAGCATCAATGAAATCGGTGACCGCGTTAAACTTTTGTTGAGCGACGAGAACCGCGCCCACGTCGTAAACACGCTCGAAAGCCTCGACCGCGCCGCCTCGCACATTGCTGACGTCGCCGCCGATTTGCAGCCGGCAGTGCAGGCGTTGCCCGCCCTTACCACCCAGATCGAACAGACGCTGGAGCCGCTACCCGATCTGCTTGCGCATCTCGATCGAAGCGTACGGACCCTGCCCCGCTTGAGCAAGGATGCGAGTCAAGCCTTGCAAGGCGCCGATCAGGCGTTCGCGAGGCTCGAACGGCTTGCGGGCGAAATCAGTCAGCGCGTCGACACGTTGAATAGCGTCGCGGCAAGCGCCGACCGGGTTGCCGACAGCGTCAACAGCTTCGGCAAGGCCAGCGGCGACATCGGCAGCGCGCTGCTCGGCAGCACGCTGCCGCAGCTTGAACGCCTGATCGCCGATCTGCAGGACAACTCGCAACGACTCGACCGCTTGCTGATTGAATGGCGCGAGCAACCGCAAAGCCTGTTGTTCGGCAGCTCGGCCCGCGTGCCGGGGCCGGGTGAACGCGGTTATGCGACGCCTGCTGAGACGCGCCAACCGGGCCCGCGATGAATCGCAATGCTGTCCTGCTGGCGGCCGCCTTGCTCACCGCGTGTTCCATCGGCCCGCGGCCCTCGCCGCCGATCACGACTTACGATTTTGGCCTGGCCAGGGATGAAGCGGAGCGCTCGGAGCAACTCAATGCCGAGGCGAGTATTGGACTTGCCGAAATCACCACCCCCGATTGGCTGGATACGCCGGCGCTGCATTATCGCCTCGCTTACCTAAACCCGAACGCGCGGCGCGCCTATGCCGATAGTCGATGGGCGGCGTCGCCCGCGGATCTGCTGACGCAGCGGCTGCGCCAACGTCTCGCCGCGGCGGGTGCCGCGCCGCTGACAGATCAGGATAGGGCGAACGCGGATTTCACACTGCGCGTGCAACTCGAAGAATTCGCGCAGATCTTCGATGCGGTCAACAGCAGCCGGGCTTTAGTTCGTCTACATGCGACGCTGGTCGAGAACGAGAAGCGGCGCGAGAAACGACGCGGGGAGCGCGGCGAAATCTCGCAACGGACTTTCGTGGTCGAAAAGCAGTCCAAAACACCCGATGCTGAAGGCGCCGCGCTGGCGCTGAGCGCAGCTAGCGATGCGGCGATCGCGCAGTTACTCGACTGGCTGGCGCCCCGGCTATCCGACCGCGAGACGCCTCTCGTCGGCTGGCTGGATGGGTCTGCATTGCACGCGAATCGTCACCGGGTTTTCAATGCCAGGGTCACCCCGTCGCCGATCGGCACCAGCGAAAGTTCGACGCCCTGATCCTGATACAGACGTTGATTGAACGACCGTATTACTTCGGTTTCGTGCTCGTGGTCAGCAGCGTCCGCTACCCTGCCGGACCATAAGGTATTGTCGATCGCAATCAGCCCGCCCGCGCGCAGCAATTCGAAACAGCGCTCGTAATAAGCCCAGTAATTTCCTTTGTCGGCGTCAATGAAGGCGAGATCGAAAGTCCCGGCCTTGCCTTCAGCTAGCAGCTCGTCGAGCGTTTCGATCGCGGGCGCGAGACGCAACTCGATCTTGTCCCGCACGCCGCCTT
>JACMKV010000259.1 GCA_014379915.1 Burkholderiales bacterium | reverse complement strand
TTTCGCCGCCGCAAGTATTGCCGCTTCACGAATGAAGGAATCAAGGAAGTCGATTACAAGGACATCGAAATCCTGAAGGATTTCATCAACGAGAACGGCAAAATCATTCCGGCGCGCATCACCGGCACCAAGGCGCGTTATCAACGCCAGCTCGGCACCGCGATAAAGCGCGCACGCTTTCTGGCGCTGCTGCATTACACAGATTTGCACTGAGGGATTTGCAACTGAGGGATTAGCAGTAAGCGATTTGCATTGAGGAGCGAAACATGCAGGTAATTTTGATGGAGCGTATCAGCAGTCTTGGCCAGCTCGGCGACATCGTTAAAGTACGCGATGGGTACGCGCGCAATTTTTTGATTCCGCAGGGCAAGGCGCGGCGGGCCACCGAGGCAAATATCGCCGAAGTACAAAGCAAACGCGTTGAACTCGAGAAAGCGCAGAATCAGGCGCTGGCGTCAGCGCAGGAGCGCGTCGCCAAAATCGACGGCCTGATGGTGCAGATCACCCAGAAAGCCGGCGCCGATGGCAGGCTGTTCGGTTCGGTCACGAATGCCGACATCGCAGCTGCGCTGGAAGCGCAGGGATTCGAAATCGAGCGCGGCCAGATCCGCTTGACGAACGGTCCGTTGAAGCAGATCGGCGATCACCCAGTGCCGATCGTGCTGCAGGCCGACATAACCGCCACGATCATGGTTTCGGTGCTCGGCGAAAGCTGATTTTGCCAGGAGTTGCTTCATGGCATCGACTGAAGATGCCCCATGCAATCTTGTGCACAAGTTGTCCATAGCATTCCCACAGCATTTCCCCGGTCTTTTCCGTTGCTGCCCTCGCCTTAGTTTGCGTACACTGCAAATGCTTGGTTGCTGATTTGCACCAGGCAAACATCAGCTACGCCTCGGGGGTTCTCTCATGATTCAAGCCGTTCCGCTGCCGCGCAGCGCATCGTCCGATCCCCAGTTCGACGCGATCAAAACCCCGCCGCACTCGGAGGACGCCGAGCAATCGCTGCTGGGCGGCCTGCTTCATGATAATCGCGCTTGGGACAAGATCGCCGACGTCGTCACGGCTGCCGACTTTTACCGCGGCGATCACCGGCTGATATTCAGCCACATCTGCAAACTGATCGAGCGTAGTCATCCGGCCGACGTCATCACGGTCGCCGAGAGCCTCGAGAGCAACAAGGAATTGCAGGGCGTCGGCGGCATCGAGTACCTGGGCTCGCTGCAAAAGAATTCGTCCGGCGCTGCCAATATTCGCCGCTACGCCGAAATCGTTCGCGAGCGCGCGGTCATGCGCAAGCTCGCCGAAGCCGGCATCGACATCACCGAATCGGCTTACAACGCGATGGGCCGCTCGGCCGACGAATTGCTCGATGCGGCCGAGGCCAGGGTGTTTGCAATCGCCGAGGCCGGCGCGCGCGCCGGCCAGGGCTTCGTCGAAATCCCGCCGCTGCTGACGCAAGTCGTCGAGCGCATCGACATGCTGTATGCGCGCGACAACCCGTCCGACATCAC
>JACMKV010000258.1 GCA_014379915.1 Burkholderiales bacterium | reverse complement strand
CGGCGCCGCTCGCGTATGTGCCCAATGAAGTCAGCGGCACAATCTCCGTGATCGATACCGCGAAGGACGAAGTCATCGACGAGATTAAGGCGGGCGACAAGCCGCGTGGGCTCGCGATTGGTTCGCAAGGTAAAAAACTGTACGTCAGCGATCAGCCGAACAACGATCTGGTGGTGATCGATCTCGAACAACAGAAAGTAGTGGGCACCATAGAGCTCGGCGAATCGCCCGAGGGCGTCAGTGTTTCGCCCAATGGAAAATGGATAGCGGTCGCGAGCGAAATCAGCAACGCCGTATCTTTGATCAACACGGAGACCGGGGAAAAAGCGGCCAGCATCAAGGTCAAGGGTAAGAATCCCGAGCACGCGGTATTCAGCCCAGACGGTAAATGGATTTACGTAAGCGCTGAAGAGGCCGAGCAGGTCGATGTGATCGACGTCGAGAAGCGTCAGCAGGTGGCGCAGATTCCGGTCGGCGAGCGTCCTCGCGGCATTGCTTTTCTACCGGATGGCAGCCGCGCTTATGTCGCGTCGGAAATTGCCAGCATGGTGTATGCGATCGACCCGAAGACGAAAAAAGTCGTCGCCAAAATCAAGCCCGGTAAATTCTCCAACGGTGTTGCCGTGCGGCCCGACGGCAAACGCGTTTATATTTCCAACGGCAAGGATAAAACGGTTTCGGTGATCGATACCGCGACGAACAAAATTATCGCGACCATTCCGGTCGGCGCGCGGCCGTGGAATATGGCGGTCACGCCCGATGGCAAAAAACTGTATGTTGCCAACGGCCGTTCCGATTCGGTTTCGGTGATCGATACGGCCACCAACGAAAAGATCAAGGACATCAAGGTCGGGGAGCGGCCGTGGGGTGTGGTCATTGCCGGGGACTCGAAATAACGTGGCTGCTCCGTACTCTGCGAACGCAACCCAGCGTTACGGCGCGAGCGCCCAGTTTGCGCACTGGCTGCTCGCGCTGCTGATTTTCGCTCTGTATATCATGGGCTGGTACATGGTCGAGATTCCCAAAAAAACGCCGCCGGTTGCTTTCTGGTACAACCTGCACAAATCGATCGGGTTGGTCGCTGTGCTGCCTATCGTCTATCTGATCTGGTGGCGATTGAGCCATAAGAGCCCGCGGCTTCCTGCCACGATGCCGCGATGGGAAATCAGCGCATCGAAGCTGAATCACGCCTTGTTTTATATCTGCCTTATTGTGATGACGTTGAGCGGGTTTCTCGAATCCAATTTTACCAAGTGGGGCATTAAATTCTTCGGCTACGCTTTGCCCCCAGTGTTTTGGGAAGATAAAAATATTTCGGATATTTTCAATGCTATCCATATTTACACTTCGTATTTGTTCATCGTGCTGATCGGGATTCACGTGCTCGCCGCCTTGAAGCATTGGTTGATCGATCGGGACGGGGTTTTCCAGCGCATGCTCCCGCGCTGATCGTTGCGCGCCGGGTTCGCAGCCACCCCGCCCTTCGTTTCGCCCCTCCTCGGGGAGGAGCGAAGGCCACCCCCGCCATTTCGTGCTTCCCCCTGCCCCAGGGAAGGACTACCGCTCCTCCGCTTCGCGTCGCTCCTCTTCACACAGGAGGGGCGAGCCGATGAGCGAGTCTTGCGTTCGTTTATTCAGGTTCATCCACGCCGGACCGCCGGTGACGCTTTATCCCGCCGCGCTCTCGTTGCCGGCGTACGATCGAAGGCGACGACGTGATCGATCTCGAGACGTATGCCTATCTTCTCGCCGATCGCATGATTGTGATGACTGGGCACGAGAGACAGAACCCGGCTGCCGGTCCAAAGCTTCAGCGTGTAAAGAAATTCAGCGCCGCGGAAAGCCTTGTGCAGCACCTTCGCCTTGAGCGGACTACTGTCATCGTGAAGGATGTCGTCAGGCCGAAACAGGACCTCGACGGCGCTGCCTTTCCGCCAATTCCCGGTCGTACAGCGCAGCACGCCGAGTTCGACCTCGATGCGGTTATCGCCCAAGGCGATACCGGGCAGAAACGCGCCCTGGCCGACAAAATCCGCAATGAAGCGGTTGGCCGGCTTGTGGTAAAGATTGTACGGTGTGTCCCACTGCTCGATCGCGCCGTGCTGCATGATGCCGATCTCATCGGCGATCGCGAATGCTTCGTGCTGATCGTGCGTGACCATGATCGCGGTGGCGTTTTGCTGTTTCAGAATCGCACGTAGTTCCAGCGAAAGCCGCTCGCGCAAATCTACATCGAGGTTCGAAAACGGTTCGTCGAGCAGCAGCAGCTCGGGCTCGGGCGCCAGTGCCCGAGCCAGCGCCACGCGCTGCTGCTGGCCGCCCGACAGCTCGTGCGGATACTGCTCGGCCTCCTTGACCAGGCCGACGATGGTCAGCAATTCGGCGACACGTCGTTTGCGCAGTGCCCGATCGCGCAAACCGAAGCCGACGTTGCCGGCGACCGTCAGGTGCGGGAATAGCGCGTAGTCCTGGAACATCATACCGACGCGGCGTCGCTCGGCCGGGACATGCATGCCGGGCCGCGCGACCGCCGCGCCATTGATTTTTATCTCGCCGCCAACAATCGGCTCGAAGCCGGCTATGCAGCGCAACACCGTCGTCTTGCCGCAACCGCTCGGCCCGAGCAAGCAGCCTATGCTGCCTTTCGCAATCCGGAAACCAAGGCCCCGGATGACGTCGGCATCGGTATAACGTTGCGTAAGTCCGGTGATTTCGAGTAGGGGAGACATGTCGGGGGAGTCGGCCAGACATCTGCTTGTAGGATCAGTGATCTGCAACAAATCCACGATAAGCTCTTTCTGAAAGCAGTAATTTGCGGAAGGATGCGAGCAACCAGCCGTCTGCGGTCCGAATAACCGTTACGGGCGATAATCTCAATAAGTTCCATCGCTGTCATTCCCGCGAAAACGGGAATCCAGAAGGTTTGCACAAAGATAGTCAGAAAACTCTAGATTTCCCGCTTGCGCGGGAATGACAAACTTGAACAGAGTCTCCCTAAAGTTCAGCGTTAACGACTTGACCAGCCTGCGCTTTTGGACGCGCGATGCGTCGGCGCGCAGGCCCCGCATTCTCGGTCTGTCGCATCAGATGGATGAGCGGCAGCAGGCCGGCAAACACGAGTGCGATTGCGGGCAGCGCCGCGCGCTGCCAATCGCCTTCCGAGGTCATCTCGAAAATGCGCACGGCGAGCGTATCCCAGCCGAAAGGCCGCGTCATCAGCGTAATCGGCATTTCCTTCATCACGTCGACAAAAACCAGCGCCGCCGCGGTGAAAAGACCGCTGCGCAGCATCGGCAAATGCACGCGCGCCAGCATCGCTCCGCGCGATACGCCGAGACTGATCGCCGCCTCGTCGACATTGCGCGTGACGCGATGCAACGCGCTATCGATCGGACTGTAGCCGACCGCGAGAAAACGCGTGACGTATGCAATCAGCATGACAAACAGGCTGCCTTGCAGGATCAGCCCCGGATTGGCATCAAAAAAATGCGTCGAGAATGCGATCAATGCATTATCCAGCGCTGCGAAGGCAATGAAAATTCCGACCGCCAGCACCGCGCCGGGCAACGCATAGCCGATGGTCGCGATGCGGACCGCCGCCAGCGTCCAGCGATCATGTGCCATGCGTTTGGCATAGGCCAGCGGCAGCGCGATGGCACAGGTCAAAAACGCAGCCAAGGCGCCGAGCAAAAGCGAGTGCCAGATAAATTCGAGATAACGCGAGTCGATATCCCGCAGCGCCGTTTCGCTGGCCCATATCGACAATTGCGCCAGCGGCAAGGCAAATCCGAACAGAAAAACCGTTGCGGCAAATGCAAACGCCGACCATTTGCGCCAGCCGCACAATGCGATGCGTTCCACGTGCGCGCCGGGGCGGCTTTCGGCGAAGCGCATGCGCATACGCGACCGGCTCTCGATGACGAGCAGCGCGAATGCCACGACAATCAACAGCGACGCAAGCTGCGATGCCGCCGGCAGCGAGAACAGCCCGAACCAGGCCTTGTAAATGGCCGTCGTGAAGGTATCGTAATTAAACACCGATACCGTGCCAAAATCGGCGAGCGTTTCCATCAGCGCCAGCATGACGCCGGCGGCAATCCACGGGCGGGCCATCGGCAGCGCAACGCGGAAGAATCCCTCG
>JACMKV010000257.1 GCA_014379915.1 Burkholderiales bacterium | reverse complement strand
TCGATGCTGTGCGCTGCCACGGACGAAGACAGCAACAACAGCAGGATGGCGAGGGTTGGTTTCGGTGATGTCATCCGCGTCGTTGCCAATTGATCTTTTGTGACCGCATTGCACTTCTTTGGTTTGGCGGACCGGCGCGGGATCGCGGGGGACGACTGTGGGCGCTGATTCAGCTTTTCCTGCCGGTCCAGTGGCGGGACTGCTATTCTTGATATGCCGCCCGACGCGGTGCACATCTCGATTTGGTAGCCCTATGGCACAATAGTTGCCGCCGAAGAATAAAGAACCAAGTTTGGACAGCGGTTTCAAACGCGGGCACGCCGGTAGAAAGGCGTTCTTTATTTCGTAGATACGATTAAACAATGCGAAAAACGATCGCCGATTACTGTCAGGGCCGCGATAATAACTTTAATTTGCTGCGCTTTATTGCGGCAACAATGGTCATTTTTGCGCACAGTTTTACCGTCAGCGGTGGCGCGGACGGCGGCGTGCCGATATTGATCGGAACGCCGCGCTGGGACTCCGGCGATCTTGGCGTCAACATTTTCTTCGTGATCAGCGGTTTCCTGGTAACGCAAAGCTTCCTGCAGAGAGCAAACGTCTGGGTATTTCTGGAGGCGCGCTTCCTGCGCATACTGCCCGCGCTTTTTGTAGCCCTGCTTCTGACCGTGCTAATCGTCGGACCGCTGACTACCACCATTCCGTTGTCGTCGTACTTCAGCGAATGGCAAACCTGGTGGTACTTTCTGCTTAACCTGAGCTTGATCGATACCGTTTACATCCTGCCCGGCGTGTTTCAGAACAATCCAGTTCCCGATTCGGTCAACGGAGCGCTGTGGACCCTGCCGAAAGAAACGCGCCTTTACTGCGCGATCGCTCTGATCGGCGCGTTGGCCATTTTGAAGAACCGCAAGATATTCAATACGTTTTTTATCCTGGCATTCATCTTTACCTTCGAATGGCCTGACGCATTCACGCTGCTCAAGGAAGAAATGATCAACATGCCGCGCCTTGCCAGCTACTTCGCACTCGGCTCGTTTCTGTACATCAACCGCGACTACATTCCGTTGAACGTGCTCGGCGTGGCTGCCTTCAGCGTGCTTATCTACCTGCTTTATCTTTCCGGCAATCATTCGCTTGCCCTGGGCGTGTTCGGCTTTTCGCTGGCGTACACGGTGATGTGGATTGCCTACGAGCCGCGCTTGCGAGTCGATGCGTTCAACCGCATTGGCGATTATTCGTACGGGCTTTATATCTACCACTATCCGGTGCAGCAGACGATCGTGTATTTCAATCGCGATGTTGGCGCCGTCGAACTGCTCGCCCTGTCTTTTGTGACGACCTTGCTTCTGGCGATGGCGTCATGGCATATCGTCGAGAAGCGCGCGTTGCGGCTTAAGGGAAAAACCCGTTTCGACAAGATCGCGCGCTATTTCTTCGCGTCGCGCTGGGAACTGGTGCCGATCGGCATCGAGCAGATCAACTTGAGCGGACCGCTGCTCAACGTCAACCGCAAGCTTTGCCAGTTGCTGGGCTATTCGCGCGACGAGTTGCTGCAAATGTCTTTCCGCGATATCACGCATCCGGGCGATCTGGTCGAGGAGGAGAAGCTGCTGGCGCAACTGGTGACAGGAAAGACGCGCAGTTACACGATTCAAAAACGTTATCGGCACAAGGACGGTCAGCTGATTCCGGTGCGGGTCACTTCATCGCAAGTGCACAAATCGCAAGCGGGCGTTCAGTATCGTATTTCGGTAGTCGAGGCGATTGCGTACGACGAAGCGGACCGCGTTTCCGCGACCGCTGCCGACGCCCATGCTCATCCCTTATTCGAATCGACGGTCGAGCCTACTCAGTCGCGGATATGGCGCTTTATTCACCGCGCGATGCCGGGCCATTGGGCCGGTCTGAATGAGGCGATCGAGCGCGCCCTGCAGGAATCGGCATCGCGCCGAACCCGCAATCACAGGGCGAGAATACGCACCGGCGAAGAATATTCGACGCGCGTGCCTTAGCAGGTTGTCGAAAGACGTAGCGAGCGCACGGCTTCAGCTCGATCTAAGAACGCCCGAGAGGAGTGGATCGAATTGCTGGAGCAACGCAAACTTCGGCGCTGCGAATATGCGCAAACTCAAAACGGACTCCTATAGCAAGCTTGTACGGGTCGTGAAGTTCGGATTTCTTGAATCGTTGTCATAGCAAAACTTCATCTCAGGGTGTGACGGTGGTCGCAGTTCAGGCGTTTGTGGTGGATTACGTAGGCGAGAAGCTATGGTTCTCCGGGAAAGGACTCCGGCCAGAGCCGGGAAGTGTGAACCACTGCCAGAATATCGATGCTTCGTTCGCTCAATTCATAAGCGAGGGAATAAGGATATTCGGTGATGACCAGTTCGCGCGTATCAGCGACCCTGCCCATGCGCCGAGGTAGGGATGATCGCCAAGCGCGTCAGCTTGAGCGCGAATCTCGCTCACTACGCGGCGCGCCGCTACCGCATTATCTAAAGCGATGTGCGGCTATTTCTCGCAAATCGGCGAGCGCGGGCTTGCGCCACCGGATGCGCATCTACTCGGCCCATTTCTCGAAAAACGCATCCACTTCCGCATCAGAAGCAAAGCTTGAAGCACGCGCTTTGGAAATCTTCCGCTCCCACCATTCGCGATTCCGAACATAGGCGGCAATAGCTTGAGCAGCGACGAAAGACTTGCTGCGTTGATCGGTCTCGGCAATGCGATTGCCGAGACCTTTCTTAATTTCTGGATCGAGACGAATGGTAAGAACTGTAGAGTCCAGCCATAATTCATTGTTTTTGCAATACAAATCAATACATGACAAACGTAACGAGAGTTTATGCTCCTGGGCGCTGGTCTCAAGCGAGTCGATTGGCTTAGTTTTGACTCGCTGAACCGGCTCTTGCATTAGCCTGTTCCGGGCTTCGCAACGGGCGCTTCTGCAAAATCAGCCTTTAGTCGTGCCGGTGGCCCGCCCTCGACCCTGCCCTACACTTTCCTAGGCTGAACTGGACGCGCTCGATGAAGTCGGCCTTTCGCCAAAGCGGTGGCGCGATGCGCGCGAGTGACCCACTTGCGCAATCGATTGTGAATTATATGGCGCTCATTGAAACCAGCTTCACGACCGCACAGGTGTCGCGCATGCTGAACGCAGATGTGACTCGCTCCGGCAACGACTACTACGCGAGCGCTCTTTGTTCGGGTTCCAGCACGAG
>JACMKV010000256.1 GCA_014379915.1 Burkholderiales bacterium | reverse complement strand
GACGATCGCACCGCCGATGTCGAGCGTTTTCGTGATCGCATCAGCAAGCTCAACTTGAAGCCGCCAGTCGAAAAGCGTATCGAGGACGAATTGCAAAAGCTGTCGCTGCTCGAAACCGGTTCGCCGGAATACGCGGTCACCCGCAATTATCTCGACTGGTTGACGCAACTGCCGTGGGGCAAGCATTCGAAGGACAAGCTCGATCTGAAGCGTGCGCGCAAGATTCTGGACAGCGATCATTACGGGCTCGAAGACGTCAAGGACCGCATCATCGAGTTCCTCGCGGTCGGCGCAATGAAGGGAGAGATCGCGGGATCGATCCTGCTGCTGGTCGGGCCGCCAGGCGTCGGCAAGACGTCAATCGGGCGCTCGATCGCGACCGCGCTGGGACGCGAGTTCTACCGGTTTTCTTTAGGCGGCATGCGCGACGAAGCTGAAATCAAGGGCCATCGCCGCACCTATATCGGCGCCATGCCGGGGAAATTCATTCAGGCAATCAAGGAAGCCGGGATTGCGAATCCGGTGATCATGCTGGACGAAATCGACAAGATCGGCGCGTCGTATCACGGCGATCCAGCGTCGGCTTTGCTCGAAGTGCTCGACCCGGAACAAAACATCGATTTTCTCGATCACTATCTCGATTTGCGCTTCGATCTGTCGAAAGTGCTATTTGTCTGCACCGCGAATCAGCTCGACACGATTCCCAACGCCTTGCTCGATCGCATGGAAATCATCCGGCTGTCTGGCTATATCACTGCCGAAAAGGTGCAGATCGCAAAACGCTATTTGTGGCCAAAGCAGCTGGAAAAAGCCGGCATTGCACGCGACCGGCTGGTGATTGGCGAGATCGCGCTGCGCCATATCGCAGAAGGCTACGCGCGCGAATCGGGGGTGCGAAGCCTTGAAAAACAGCTTGGCCGGCTGGTGCGGAAAGCCGCCGTGAAATTTATCAATGGCGAAACCGGGCAGATTACGATCAGCGTGAAAGCCGTCGAGGAATGGTTGGGCAAACCCGTGTTCGGTCGCCAGAAGCCCTTGTCCGGCGCCGGCGTCGTCACCGGGCTGGCGTGGACCGCGATGGGGGGCGCCATTCTGAGTATCGAAGCGACGCGCGTGCATACAAAAACCCGTGGACTCAAGCTGACTGGACAGCTTGGCAGCGTGATGAAAGAATCGGCCGAAATTGCGTTCAGTCACGTTTCTTCCCGCGTCAAGGAATTCAACGGCTACCCGACTTTCTTCGATAGCGCGCTCGTGCATTTGCATGTGCCGGAAGGCGCGACGCCGAAAGACGGGCCGAGCGCCGGCATTACCATGGCGACGGCATTATTGTCGCTTGCGCGCGATCAAAAACTGCCGCGGCAGCTCGCCATGACCGGCGAATTGACGCTGACCGGTCAGGTTCTGGGCGTCGGTGGAATCCGCGAGAAAGTCATTTCGGCGCGGCGCAGCAAGATCATGGAACTGATTCTGCCTGCTGCAAATCAGCGCGACTACGACAAGCTTCCGGCGTACGTGCGCGAAGGTTTCGTCATACATTTTGTCAAAAATTTTCGCGAGGTCGTGCAGCATGTCTTCGGCTAAGAAAGAAGCGCCCGCTGGTGCGGAGGAGCGGATGCTCGATTCGACATCCGCAATGGTCGAACCGGCTGCTCCGCTGGCGCGGCTGCGCGGTGAGCCGGTGCTCGAAATGCCGCACGATCTGTACATTCCACCTGACGCGCTGCGGATTTTTCTGGAAACGTTCGAAGGACCGCTCGATCTTCTGCTTTATCTGATTCGACGGCAGAACTTCGAAGTGCTCGACATTCCGATGGCCGAGATGACGCGTCAATACATGGATTACATCGCGCTGATGCGCGCGAATCAGCTTGAACTCGCCGCCGAATATTTACTGATGGCAGCGCTTCTGATTGAAATCAAGTCGCGGATGTTGTTGCCGACGCCGAGCGAGAACGTAAGCAGCGAAGCCGATCCGCGCGCCGAACTCGTCCGCCGTTTGCTCGAATACGAGCAGATGAAGCTGGCCGCGCGAAGCCTTGACGCGCTGCCTTGCGCCGGCCGCGACTACCTGCTGGTTGTGATCGAAATCGAACGCAGCACAGCGCAGCGCTTGCCGGTCGTCACGGCTATCGATTTGCGCAATGCGTGGTCGTTCGCCATGACGCGCGCGCAGCAGAATCGGCGCCACAAAATCAGTCGCGAAACGCTGTCTGTGCGTGAGCAGATGACTCGCATCCTGCGCCGTTTGAAGCATGGGGAGTTCGTCGATTTCGTCGACTTGTATCGATCTGAAAAAGGCGCCGCGGAAATCGTCGTCTGCTTTCTCGCAGTGCTCGAACTCGCGCGCGAAGCACTGCTCGAGGTCAATCAGCGCGAGTCTTTTTCGACGATTTATCTTAAATTGGTCGAAGTGCAGATCGCGCATGGCGGCAGGTAAAGCAATGCCGCACGAATCTGAACCATAAACCATGGCTGCGCCGCTGTATGAGTTGTCCGAGATAAAGTTGATCATCGAGACCGCGCTTCTGACCAGTCCTGCGCCGCTGCAGCTTGCCGAACTCAAGAAGCTGTTCGATGAGGACCTCGGCGCAGAAACCTTGCGTAAAATTCTCGAACAGCTGCGGCAGGATTGGGAAGGCAGGGGAGTTGAGCTCGTTTCGGTTGCCAGCGGCTGGCGCTTTCGGGCAAAGCCCGAGTATCAACAATACCTCGATCGTCTGACACCCTCGATGTCGCCGCGCTATTCGCGCTCAGTAATGGAAACGCTGGCCATCATTGCCTACCGGCAGCCTGTTACGCGCGGCGACATCGAGGAAATTCGTGGCGTGACGGTCTCGAGTAGCGTGATTCGGTCGATCGAAGCGCGAGGCTGGATCGATGTTGTCGGCCACCGGGAAGTGCCCGGGCGTCCGGCGCTTTATGCGACTACTAGGCAGTTTCTTGACGACTTGAACCTGCGCTCCCTGAGCGAGTTGCCGCCGCTTGAAGAAATCGGCGCAATGAAAGATCTTTAGATCTTTAGAACAGCCAAACCACCAGGCTAAACAGGCTGTGAAAAACGTAGCGAGCGCAGCCATGACGAGGCGCTGCGGGCCGAGAAAGCGGAATGCGGCTTAGACACGGAGGCGCAAAGCGCCTGGAGCGGAAACAACCGCTTGCCGCCGCTCCCGCACCAGCCCTTCGGGTACCGTGGCGCGGCGGCATGCGAATACATGAGCATTTGAGGCCCTGAGCAGCGAAGTAT
>JACMKV010000255.1 GCA_014379915.1 Burkholderiales bacterium | reverse complement strand
GTTGCCCAGATTGCTGCCGGCGTAGTATGCGGAATCGCTGTTGAGGATTTGCTGATAACAGCCGGCGTGCGGCACGCCGATCTTGTAGCGCGGCCGCGGCACCGGCGTAAAGTTGAGCACGACCACCACGAACGATCCGTCGCGCGCGCGGCGCAGATAGCTGATGACCGATTGATCGGAATCGCAGCAGTCGATCCAGCTGAAACCATCCTGCTGAAAATCGAGTTGGTGCAATGCCGGCAGTTCGCGGTAAAGGCGATTCAGATCGCGCGCGAGTTGTTGCACGCCGCGATGCCAATCCAGGCCGAGCAAGCCCCATTCGAGTTCCCATTGCGTCTGCCATTCGCGGCCCTGGGCGAATTCGTTGCCCATGAAGTTCAGCTTTTTGCCGGCGTAGGTCATCTGGTAGGTCAGCAGCAGGCGGACGTTGGCGAATTTCTGCCACGCGTCGCCGGGCATGCGGCCGAGCAGCGTGCCCTTACCGTGCACCACTTCGTCGTGCGAGAACGGCAGCATGAAGTTTTCGGTATAGGCGTAGATCTGGCCGAAAGTCAGTTGGTCGTGGCGATAGCGGCGATGGATCGGGTCGTGCGCCATATACGACAGCGTGTCGTTCATCCAGCCTATATTCCATTTGCATGAGAAGCCAAGACCGCCGAGGTAAACCGGGCGCGATACCGCAGGCCACGCCGTCGATTCCTCAGCGATCGACAACGCGCCGGGAAATTCGTCGTGCAGCATGATGTTCAACTCGCGCAGGAAATCGATGGCGTCGAGATTTTCGCGGCCGCCATGGCGATTCGGCAGCCACTCGCCGGCCTTGCGCGAATAATCGAGATAGAGCATCGAGGCGACCGCATCGACGCGGATGCCATCGAAGTGAAATTCAGCGAGCCAGTAGTGCGCGCTCGACAGCAAAAAGCTTTTTACTTCGTTGCGTGAATAATTGAAGATGTGCGTGCCCCAATCCTGGTGCAGGCCGAGCCGCGGATCTTCGTGTTCGTAAAGCGCGGTGCCGTCGAAGCGCGCCAGCGCGAACGCATCCTGCGGAAAGTGCGCGGGAACCCAGTCGAGCAGCACGCCGATATTCGCGCCGTGGCATGCGTCAATAAAGGCGCGCAAATCATCGGGAGAACCGAAGCGCGAGGTCGGCGCGAAATAACCCGTCGTCTGGTAGCCCCACGATTCGTCGAGCGGATGTTCGGATATCGGCATCAACTCGATATGCGTGTAACCCATGTCAGTGACGTACGGCAAAAGGTGCTCGGCGAGGTCGCGGTAGGTGTAAAAGCGGCCGTCGGGATGGCGGCGCCACGAGCCTGCGTGAATTTCGTAAATATTGATCGGCGCGTGCAGCCAGTCCCAACCCGCGCGCCGCGTCATCCAGTCGCTGTCGCCCCATTGGTGCCGGCCAATCTCGCCCGATCGCGCCGCAGTGCTCGGGCGCAGCTCGAAAGCTTGCGCATAGGGATCGGTTTTCACGAAGACTCCGCCCGAGCGGTTGCGGATTTCATATTTATACAATGCGCCGGTCGCCAGCCCCGGTATGAACAGCTCCCAGACGCCGCTCGAGCCGTGCACCCGCATCGGATGCATACGACCGTCCCAGCGGTTGAAGTCGCCAACAACGCTGACGCGCTCCGCGTTCGGCGCCCAAACCGCATAGCGGATGCCGGCGATACCGTGAATCTCTACCGAATGCGAACCGAGCAGACGGTAGGCCTGATGCAGCCGCCCTTCGTTGAATAGATACAGATCATCGTCATGGTCGGACAGGCCGGGAGGAAACGCATAGGCATCGTAACCGGCCCAGATCGCTCCGCCCTGTTCCGAGCGCAATTTGTAAGGCGACGGCGGCGGGCGGTTGCCGCGCCATTCAAAAACGCCATCACCGTGGATACGCGTCATCGGCTCGGCGCGATGATCGCCGCCTTGGTCAATTTCCAGCCACATGTGCTCGGCGTAAGGATTGAAGACTCTAACCAGATGCTCGGAGCCCTCCTGGCGCGCGCCCAGGTAACTGAATGGATCGCTGAGCCTGGCCTGCAGCAAGGGCTCGATCAGCGCGTTCTGCGCATTGACTTTCGAAGAGGTCTCGTGTTTCATAAGTTTGTCTCTAGTGTCCTGAGTTGCTGGTTCGCGGATTAAATCAGGATGACCCTTGAAGTTGGCAATGAAAAGTGCCGAAATCGGCGCCAGACAAGGTGCAAACCAACAGCCGGCGCGAACCACGGCCTGTACCCCTGGCGAGGATACACAACGCGGTATGGCGCGATTCTCGGCACCTTTTCTGTAGCGACACGCAACTCAGGACACTGTAGCCTGATCGTATAACCTGATCGCGCCGGCGGCGCGGTCGCGGTTCCTCAATGACGCCACGGAGTCGCCCACCGTTTTGGCCAATAATTTAACTACGGATTTGTTACCGGATTCGCATCCGGATTCGTCCCCGGCGTCGCAGCCTGATCTTCGTGACCCTTTGCGGGATTCGCTACGCTTCGTCAGCCGCATCACCAAGAATACCTACGCGATTGTGCTGGCCGGCGGCCGCGGCACGCGGCTGAACCAGCTGACCGACTGGCGCGCGAAGCCGGCGGTGCCATTCGGCGGCAAATTCCGCATCATCGATTTTCCGCTATCCAATTGCGTGAATTCGGGCATTCGGCGCATCGGGGTTGCAACTCAATACAAAGCGCAAAGCCTGATTCAGCATATCCAGCGCGGCTGGAGCTTTCTCGATGGCCGCGTCAAGGAATTCGTCGATGTGCTGCCGGCGCAGCAGCGCGTCGAGGAAAGCTGGTATCGCGGCACCGCTGACGCGGTATTCCAGAATCTTGACATTCTGCGTGACTACAAGCCGGATTATCTGCTGATTCTGGCCGGCGACCACGTCTACAAGATGGACTACGGAAGGCTGCTGGCGTTCCATGTCGCCAAGGCGGCCGATGCGACGATCGCCTGCCTCGAGGTCCCGGTAGCCGATGCGACGTCGTTTGGTGTGATGGGGGTTGATGAGACGTGGCGAGTTTCCGAATTCCTCGAAAAACCGGCCAATCCGCCGCATGTGCCCGGCAACCCCGCCAACGCGCTCGCCAGCATGGGCATTTATGTGTTCAACGCGGGTTTCCTGTACGAGCAGCTGATCCGCGATGCCGACGATCCGCATTCGAGCCACGATTTCGGCAAGGACATCATCCCGCACATGGTTTCACGCTGCCGGGTGTTTGCCCAGCCGTTTGCCGATAGCTGCGTGCTCAAGGTCGGTGGCGTCCCGTACTGGCGCGACGTCGGAACCGTCGAC
>JACMKV010000254.1 GCA_014379915.1 Burkholderiales bacterium | reverse complement strand
GCTAAAGGCGCGCTTCCCGCAAGCGGCCGGCTTCGCCGGTAACGTGCCGACACGGTATCCGCACAGCGACTGGGTGCGGGAGGCGTGGTTTGAGCGTGTTACCCGCAAGCGGGTGCCTTCGGCGCTAACGTGTCCACGCGCCGTGTCCGCGCGCCCCTTCGGGGAAACCGAGTCCGGGGCGGCTGCGACACGGTAGCCGCAGGCCGAGTGCGGGAGCAGACGCCCGCGCCCCGGCGGTAATCGAACGCAGCCGCTTGCGCCCCTTCCCGCACCACCCTTCGGGAAACCGAGTCCGGGGCGCACTGCGTAGCAGAGGGGTTAGCATCCATTTCGCATAAGCCGTATTTTCCCCGACATGGCTTCAACCCAAACCGCAGCGAACGTCTCCACCCCCCCACTTCGTGCCGCCCCCCCGGGCAGGGAGGGGAAAGCGGACGCGCATCACTCTTGATGTTTTTCCCTCCTTGGCAAGGAGAGAAATGCGGGCATCCCTGTCGCTTTGGATTTCTCCCCTCTTTATTAAGGAGCAACCGTGTGTCAAGCAGTTCCAGGATTCCAGGGTTGATTGTTTTTGAGCATCGCATTCATGATGGTCAAGAGCTTGCGCATGCAGGCAGTGAGCGCGACTTTGAAGAGCTTGCCGGCTGCGGTCAGGCGCTCGAAGAAGGTGCGGATGACGGCATTGCAGCGGATCGCGCTCAAAGCCGCCATGTACAAGACCTCCTGATCTCCGCGCGTCCGCCAAAGATCGTGCGTTTTCTGCGGTGCTTGCCGTTGTCGCGGTTAAACGGCGCAAGACCTGCCAGGGCCGCGATCTGTTTACGGTTCAAGCACCCCAGTTCCGGCAAACGGGCAATGAGCATGGCGCGGGTGACTTGCCCGATGCCGGGGATAGCCTGCATCAGGTCGTCCTTGGCGCGCCACATCGAAGAACGCCGCAGGTTCGCCGTGAGATCGACATCCAAAGCGCGGATGCGCGCGCTTAACCATGCGATGTGCTCCTGGATGCCGACCTTGGTCGTGCCGCTCGCGTGCGCGAGCCGCAGTTTTTCTTGCATGCGCATCTGGACGAGCTCACCTCTGCGCTTGACGAGCCCGGCCAGTCTTCTTGCTTCGTCATCCGGCAGTGGCCGCACCTGTGGACGAATGGCGGCGGCAAACTGGGCAAGCAGCAATGCGTCCAGCTTGTCGGTCTTGGCAAGCTTGCCGGTGGCTTTGCCAAAATCACGCACCTGGCGTGGATGGACGACGGCAACCGCCAGCCCGGCCGCACTCATGCGGCTTGCCAGCCGGGTTTCCATGCCGCCAGTTGCTTCCTTGACCACAAGCTCGGTACCGAGCCTCGTCAACTCGCCGATCAATTCCGTAATCGCCTCCTCGCTATGGGCAAGCCGACGTGACAGGCCGGCGGGACTACTCGCGGTGTCCAGCGTCTCTTTGGCGATATCGATTCCAATAAACAACGACGCTTCATTCACGGCGCTCTCCCAAACCTTGCAAAGATGCGGGCTTACTGCCCAGGCAACCGTACGGGTTAAACGACCGATCGGCACCGCGCTCCTTGCTCCTCCACGGGTTTGAAGACCCAAGGGGTGATCGAGCTGCGGCGCCGGAAAAACAACTTAAATCGTGACAGACAAAAGAAGCGTGGCATACAAGGGGAGAGCGGATGTGCCTGCTCATTGATGATCATCCACGCCGGAACGCCGTGCGCGCTTCGTCTCGCCGCGCTCCCGTTTGGCCTTGAGCCTTCGTTGTTTCGAGCCCAAGGTCGGCTTCGTTGCACGGCGCGCCTTGGGCGCCTCGGCGGCTTTCCGGATCAGCGTAATTAGTCGGGCTAGAGCGGCTTCGCGGTTACGCGGCTGATCGCGATACTGGCGAGCATCGATGATCAATACGCCGGCGTTTGTCATCCTGCGGCCGGCGAGTTTGGCGAGGCGCGTGCGAATGGCATCCGTCAGTGAAGGCGAATTTGCAGCGTCGAAGCGCAACTGCACCGCGCTTTCGACCTTGTTGACGTTTTGGCCGCCGGGACCGGAGGCGCGCATGAACTCAAACGTTAGTTCGGAATCATTCAGTCCTATGCGGTCGTTGACGACTATTAACACCAGTCAGAGCGTTGCCGCGGGCACTTTTCGGCAAAAGCATGATCGATCAGGGATGCTACAGCTTGCCCTTGACCAACTGATAAACCTGATCAGACTCCGCACCGCTTTTTTTCAGTATCGTTTCGAGTTCGGCGAGCTTCGCGTCGGCGAATGCTTTGTCCTTGACGCTATTGGCGTTGATGTAAACGTTCAGCGCCGCGCTTTTCAAGCCCGCGTGCGCGGCGAGCACGGCAACGCCGGCATCGCTGACCACATTCAGATTACCCTTCTCTGCCGTTTCGCGCGTCAGCGCGACGACATCGGCGCAGGTTTGCGCGCAGGCGAGACAAACCGTCGCGGCATTTTTCAGCGCAGCCTGAATGGCGTCGGTGCGAGCGGTTTTCTGAGCATCGCTGTCCTTCGGCATGCCGTAACCGGCCATGACCTTGGCAAACGCATCGACGTCAGCCTCTATCATTCCCGTGAGTTTCCGCCTGAGCGCCTCGGCTTCACCGAGGATGCGCCGCATGTCGCTTTCGACCGCTACATAGTTTTTTTTGCCGATAGTCAGATTGCATACCATTGCGACCAATGCGGCGCCGGTGGCGCCCATGATCGCTGCCGCGCTGCCGCCGCCGGGTGTGGGCGCCGAGCTGGCCAAATCGTCGAGAAATTTCTGTATAGTGCTGTCTTTGATCGTCATATCGGCCCTTTTTGTGAGCGCTACAGGGCCGCCAATTATAGGGTAGTTTGGCTGCTCAGCGGGCGCGCCGTTGTCTCTTAAACATCCGAGGAAACCTACGTTATGAAGAAATTGCTGTTCCAGTTTGATACCGATCCCATGGCCAGCGTATTCGATGTCGTGGTCGGCTACGACGGCGGCGCCGACCACGTTGTTTCGTATGGCGGCGTCAATCCGGAAAATGTCGGCGCGCTGGTCGATGGAACGATTTTCACGCGTTCGCCGAAAGAGAAAAAATGTACCGCGATTTTTGTCGGCGGCAGTAACCTGGACGACGGGCAAAAGCTGTTGAAGGCGGTCAAGAAAAAATTCTTCGCGGATTTTCGGGTTTCGATCATGCTCGACAGCAACGGCAGCAACACGACTGCCGCGGCTGGTGTCGCGTTGCTGGCGAAGACCGCGCTACTCAAGGGCAAACGCGCCGTCGTGCTCGCCGGAACCGGCCCGGTCGGCCAGCGCGCCGCGGCCCTGCTGGCGAAAGAAGGCGCCGATGTCGTCATCACCTCGCGCCAAAAAGCGCGCGCGGAAATGGCTTGCCGGCAAATGGAAGAGCGCTTCGGCGTCAAGCTGACACCGTGCGAAGCAACCGATAACGAAGCGCGCTCCAAGGCGTGCGAAGGCGCGCAAGTCATATTTGGTGCGGGCTCTGGTATCAGCCCTGCGCAAGTCGTATTCGGCGCGGGCGCTGCCGGCATTCAATTGCTCGAAGCGAAACATTGGCAGGAAAATAAAACCATCGAAATGATGGCCGATACCAACGCGACGCCGCCGCTCGGCCTCGAAGGCGTCGACATGATGGACAAAGGCAAGGAGCGCAACGGCAAGATCGTGTTCGGCGCAATCGGCCTCGGCGCGCTGAAACTGAAGCTGCACCGCGCGTGCATCGCGCAATTGTTCGAGCGCAACGATCAGGTATTGGATGCGGAGGAGATTTACGCGGTCGCGAAGCGGATGGCGGCGGAGGGCTAAGGCTCCAACTCTAAACTTCTTCTGATTCGGCCCGTGCATCAGGTGCCTTAGAAACAATTTTGTTTATGCAACTCGGGTCCAGACAAAGATGGTTGTCAGGTCTTCTACTCGTTAGCTCTAATGAACCGGTTACTTGATATCGGCTTTGAGCCTGCAGGTCACTGGCTTTTGAATGATAGCAAGGTCGTGTTCGAAATCTCACGCTATGCGACGCAGAGAAATATTCTGTACGCCTTCATAAGCGACGGTGAGGTCAAGTATGTCGGGAAGACAATACAGCGGCTTTACAGCAGAATGGCTAGTTATAAGAATCCAGGATCGACCCAAAGCACGAATATCCGAAACCACGAGCGCATCAAGACGCTGCTTCAGTCCGGTGCGGCAGTTGAAATTCTTGCGCTTCCGGACAATGGCTTATTTCATTACGGCCCGTTTCACTTTAATCTCGCAGCCGGCCTTGAGGACAATATCATTCGAGTGATCGATCCCGAGTGGAACGGGGGAAAACGCGATGTGGAATCCGCAACGGCGTCTGACGACACTAACGAGCCCCCAGCATCTGCTGGCTCGTTTGCTCTAACATTGCAGCCAACTTATTTCCGCACGGGCTTCTTCAACATCGGAGTATCAGACGCTGATCGCGTGGGAGGCGACGGGCAGAAGATCGAAATATTTTGCGGGAATGAAGAAAAGCCTATCCTTGGCGTCATCAATAGACGAGCCAACACAAACAACACTCCCAGGATCATGGGAGGAGCCGGGCTTAGAGATTGGTTTCAAAAAAATCTTTCAGTGAAACAAACGATCACTATTGCTGTTTTATCTCCAACGGCAATTCGGGTCGGAGCCGGCACCGGCTGAAATCGCAAAGTAGCGTTGTTCCGAAACAACGGGCGACAAAGCGGTTCGTCGCTTGGCGGTTACCAGGATCGTTTCCGATCGACATTAAGATAGATTATTTGTGCCTTACGCCATCCGCATAAATCAAACCGGCGGCCCGGACGTTATGCGCTGGGAGTCGGTCGAAGTCAGCAAGCCGGGCGCAGGGCAGGTGCGGCTGCGTCAAACCGCGATCGGGCTCAACTATATCGACGTTTATCATCGCAGCGGGCTTTATCCTGTCGAGCTTCCATCCGGGCTTGGCCTGGAAGCCGCGGCGGTTGTCGAGGAAATCGGCAGCGGTGTTAGCGATCTCAAGCCCGGCGATCGCGTGGCTTACGCATCTGGCCCGGTCGGCGCGTATGCTGAAGAGCGGCTGATGCCCGCCGATCGTCTGATCAAACTTCCGGACGCGATTTCCGATCAGCAAGCCGCGGCGATGATGCTGCAGGGGATGACCGCGCAATATCTGTTGCGCCGTACCTATCGCGTCAAAGCCGGC
>JACMKV010000253.1 GCA_014379915.1 Burkholderiales bacterium | reverse complement strand
GTGTCCGGGTGCGTGGGAATGTAATAGGTGTCCTGATGCCAGCCCTGGCCTGAGCCGCCGGGAGGCTTCAAGAAGAGCATCGTCTGGAGCGCGAGGACATCCGGGCCGATGAGCGCCTGCACCACGTCGAGCACGCGCGGATGCAGCATGTAGCGCTCGTGCAACGCGAGCTTGCGATGCAGCATGTGGATGCGCAGAAAGTGCTGCGCCTTTTCCGCGGGCGCAAGATTTTCCGGCGGCGCTTCGAGCGTGCCGTCATGCTGCTCGGGAAGCCGGCCCTGCATCAATTCTTCCGTGTGCTCGCGCAGCTCGGCGATGTCTTCCGGCGGCACGAGATGGCGGACAATGAGAAAACCGTCGGCACGAAACCGCCGATACTCCTCAACCGGAACTCTACGAAAAGGGCAGTCTTTCGGATCGGTCAAAATGATGAGGGTTGCAGCGACATGCACAAATCGCCATGCATTTGAGTAAGTCACCGTATCTCGATCAGTTCCGCTTCCACAATGCATCGAACGCAAAACATTTTGCACAAATCGCCAGCCCTTCCTTTCAGCCTCGCGAGCGCTGGCGAGTGGAGTGCGCCCAAGAGCAAGGATTTCCCGGCACACAAGCATACTTATTGGGAGATCGTGTACTACCGTTCCGGAAAAATCCGCGTGATGATCGCAAACGAATCCTACGACATCTTGCCCGGAATGGTGCTGATCACGCCGCCGGAAACCATTCACGCCGAGATTGCACGGACCGCTTACGCCAATTTTTATATCGGCATTGACGCACCCCCAGGAGTTGCGTGGCCGCGGGTCTGTTTCGACAACGGCGAACGCGAATTCGAAAAGGTCTGCGGAGCAATCGTGAACGAGTGGCGCGCGTCGAGACCACAGCGTGATACGATGCTCTCGTTGATGCTCAATCAGCTTACCATCCTGATTCAACGCACAGCGGACCACGTTTCGTCGGCTGAGGCGCTCGTGCGTAAAACCGAGCAGATCATCGCCCAGCGATTCACGGTGCGGCCGACAATTGCGGAGATTGCCCGCGAGGCAGGCGCGTCAGTTTCGTCGCTGCGCGCGCACTTCGCGCGGCTGCGAAAACGCTCGCCGCTCGATTATATGCACGCGGTCCGCCTCCGACATGCGCTGACGCTACTGCGCACATCGAACCTCACCCTGGATGCAGTGGCGGACCTTTGCGGCTACCATTCAGCGAGCCATCTGAGCCGTCATGTGAAACACGCGACCTCGATCAGTCCTGGGGCATTCCGATCAACTTCGCAGTGACCTTGTATCTACTTGCGAATCATGTCGCCAAGCAAATCACGTTTCATTTTAGCGTTAGGTTCCAATGCGTCCCTGAGTCCTCAAGCTTCAGGGCAACGGCGCGAAATTGCCGCAACTCGCTCCCCAAAATGCCCGCACGGCCGCAAATGGCGTTGCCTTGCTGCCTATAGCACCCTAGACATTGCCGTGCCCTGCAACCGATCCCGCTGTCAGGCATACGTCTGCGTTATAGGTTATTAAACAATGCAATGAACAATTTGGAAATCGCAGCTTATTATTTTCCTCAATGGCACGCTGATCCACGAAACAATAAATGGCATGGCCATGGTTGGACCGAATGGGAGCTGGTGAAGGCCGCTGGGCCTCGTTATCCCGGACATCGCCAACCAGTCGAACCCGCCTGGGGTTGTTTCGATGAGTCCGATCCAGAATGGAGCGCCCGGGAAATTGATCTCGCAGCTCGATCCGGACTGACCGCCTTTATCTACGATTACTACTGGTATGAAGATGGTCCTTTTCTAAACCGCGCACTCGATGAAGGGTTTTTGCACGCATCGAACCGGCAGCAGATGAAGTTTGCGTTAATGTGGGCAAATCATGATTGGCACAACTGGTTTCCAATTAGACTCAGCGACAATGCCTGGCGGGATGCGATGCTGATCGATGGCAAGGTGACTGCGGCAGGATTTGCTCGATTCACGGAGAAGGTGATCGGCGAATATTTCTCGCAGTCGAATTATCTGCGAGTGGAGGGCAAGCCTTACTTTTCCATTTACAACCTCGGAACTTTCATAAATGGGTTCGAGGGTTTGGAAGGCGCGGTGAAAGCGTTGGATGGCTTTCGCCAAGCGGCCGACGAAAGTGGCTATGGCGGGCTTCATCTTAACGCTGTCGTCGGCCGTTTTGGCAAAAGTAGCCCCATTGGCGAGATCATTGAGAGGCTAGGCATCGACAGCGTCGCTTCGTATAACTGGATTGATCACTATCCGATTCACGCAGACACCTTTCCGCGCGGGTCGTATGAAAAGGCCATGAAGGCCAACATCGCGGCCTGGCCTGGTCTGGCGAAGGAACATGGCGTTCCTTACATCGCCAATGTCACGACGGGCTGGGACTCTTCTCCGCGCTGCTGTCCCACCGACCGCTATGAGAATCGCGGTTATCCCTGGCTGCCAATTCTCGAAGGGAATACCCCGCAGGCGTTTGCGGAAGCGCTGCAAGCGATGAAGGACTATTTCGCGAAGGAAAAGCCGAGACTGCCGATGTTTACCATCAATGCTTGGAACGAGTGGACGGAAGGCGCCTATTTGCTGCCCGATAAATTCGACGGGACGAGCCGACTTGAAGGGTTGAAGCGGGTATTTGGAAGCACGCGATTGGCGGTAACCGAGAATGCCTGATCTCCATGTCTTCGGCGCTCCAAAAGACGGTGATGGTCTGGTTCGACTTCATCGAATCAAGCAATGGTAAGAAGATCGTTGTCTGGCTCCACTTCAAACATGAAACCATCCAACCATGCCTGTAGCTTATGCGGCTGGGCGCGGCGTTGCAGGAGTTAAGGTGCTCAATTTGAATAGCAAAATTCCTAATAACTTGAAATACACAGAAACATGATGACCGAGATATTGCGGGAACTTGGAGTAAGCGAGAACGCTTTGGCTGCTGAAGAAGCTACTCAATTGGACGAGGAGGGCTACCTTGTGGTGCGTGGTGTTCTGCCAGCAGAGCAAGCGGCACGGATGGCGGCGCGCCTGGATGCCATAAGCTACAGG
>JACMKV010000252.1 GCA_014379915.1 Burkholderiales bacterium | reverse complement strand
GAACGCCTCTTCGCCCGGCGAAATCGGTGCTGCGGTGATCAGGCGATCGGTTTCGATCACTGGAAGGCAGGATTGAGGATTGAGGATTGAGGATTGAGCGACTTTTGCAGACCGCTAAGCATTTTTGCCGATTTCGTCGGACAAGCCGAGGATCGCATTGAGCGCGGCCTGGTCGAGATAACCCAGTTTGAATGCGATTCGGATTTGCGTTTCGACCTCCACTAAAGAGCCGGTCGCGATCGAGAAGTGATTCAGATAGGCCCCTTGGTTGATTTTCGCCCGTGGCCCTCGGCGATATTAGCTGGAATCGAAACAAAAGCCCTTCGAATCTGGCTGCTCAAACCGAACTTTTCTTCAGATGGGAATCCTGCCGTCAACCGATAGATACGAGTTACCAGATTCATGGCCTTTTGCCACACGAGCAACTCGCTATATTTCAATTGTAATCCTCAATCCTCAGTCCTAGCTCCTCAATCCTAACCTTTGGATAACAACTTCAGAGCCTGTCGAATTCCGTCGCCGACGGGCAGCGCGGCATCCATTTGCCTGGTTGCCCACGATACTTCACGCTCATTATAGCCGAGCGCGAGTAGCGCATTTATGACGTCACTGCTGGCCGCGGGCGCCGCGCTTGTACCGCCGACGTTCGCTGCAGCGACTTCCAGTTTGTCGCGTAATTCAAGCAGCAACCGCTCGGCGGTTTTCTTGCCGATGCCTGGAATCTTCACCAGCCGCCCACTCTCCTGCGCAGCTACGGCTTGCTGCAACTCCACAACGCTGAGCCCGCTCAGCACCGCGAGCGCCATGCGCGCGCCGACGCCGTTCACCTTCAGCAACTGGCGAAAAACCCGGCGTTCGTGCTCGCTGGCGAAACCGAACAGCAGGTGAGCATCCTCTCGCACGATCAGGTGCGTGTGCAGCGTGACTGGCGCACCGGTCGCCGGCAACAGGTAGAACGTGCTCATCGGCACATCGATTTCATAGCCGACGCCCTGCACATCGAGCAAGACTTGCGGCGGTTTCTTGTCGATCAATACGCCGGTGATCCTGCCGATCACGTGTCCATCCTCGCGCGGTTTCCTCTGCCGTCTAGATCAGGCGTCCGCCGCGAACGCGATAACCAACGGTCGCCATGCGGCCCAGCCCGACACCGATGCCCAAGCCGCCGTGCGCATGGCAAATCGCGCACGCCAGCGCATCCGCCGAGTCGGCAGCGGGCAAGCCGCTCAGTTTCAGCAAGCGGCGCACCATTTCCTGTACTTGTTCCTTGTTGGCGTGGCCGTTGCCGACCACGGCCTGCTTGACTTGCAGCGCTGTGTACTCGGCAACCGGCAAATTGCGCGAGATCGCCGCGCAGATCGCCGTGCCTCGCGCCTGGCCGAGCAGCAGCGTCGATTGCGGGTTGACGTTGACGAACACTTTTTCGACCGACACTTGCTCGGGATGGTAGCTCGCGATGATTTCACAAAGACCATCGAGAATGGCTTTGAGCCGATACGGCAACTCGCCGCGCGGCGCCTTGATGTAGCCGCTCGTGACATAACTCAGATGCTGGCCGGCCTGATCGAGCACGCCGAATCCGGTCACATTCAGGCCGGGATCGATGCCGAGGATACGGATGCTGGGCTCCCACTAGATCAGAAGGTGTAGCCGACCCGCGATGCTCCGCGGTCTTCGAGCGCGTCGATCAGCTTCAGCAGCGGCGCAAGTTCGCGATAGCGTTCGCACGCTTTGCGCAAATAGCTTGCGACCAGCGGCATGTCTTTCAGATAACCGCTTTTGCCGTCGCGGTGGTAAAGGCGGGCGAAAATGCCGAGCACTTTCAGATGGCGCTGTACGCCCATCCATTCGAAATCGCGATAGAAAACGGCGAAATCGGTAGCGACCGGTAGACCGGCGCGGCGTGCCTTTTCCCAATAGCGCACGCTCCAGTCGAGTACCTGCTCTTCATCCCACGCGATATACGCGTCTTTCAGCAGCGAGACCAGATCGTAGGTAATCGGGCCATAGACCGCGTCCTGAAAATCGAGAATGCCGGGGTTGGGTGCTGTCACCATCAAGTTGCGCGAATGGTAGTCGCGGTGCACAAAAACCTTCGGTTGCGCCAGATTGTTGCGCGCGATCACCGCGAAAACGGCGTCGAGCGCCGAGGCCTGCGATGTGCTCAGCGCTTTCTGCAGATGTTTGGGCACGTACCAGTCGCGGAATAAGCGCACTTCGCGAAGCAGCAGCGCTTCGTCGTAATCCGGCAGCACGCCTTCGCGGCTGATAAATTGAATCCGGATCAGGGCGTCGATCGCATCCAGGTAGAGCGCATCAGGATCGGACGCCAGAACTTCGAGATAAGTCGTGCGGTCGAGATCGGTCAGCAGCAGGAAACCCTGATCGAGATCGTGCGCGAGCACGCGCGGTACGTTTACGTCGGCTTCGGCAAACAACTGCGCCACCCGGATGAACGGCTTGCAATCCTCGAGCTTCGGCGGCGCGTCCATCGCAATCAGCGAGCGGTCGGCAAAGCTCGCGCGAAAATAGCGGCGAAAGCTCGCATCGGCCGAAGCTGGCGCAAGTTCGAAGCTCTGGGCCGGAAACTGGCCGGCAATCCAGCCGCGCAACAGCTCTAGGCGTTCCACAGGTTTGCCGGGAGAAGCGGTTTATGGACCGATGAAACAGGGCGGATCGCTGAAGCGAGGCGGATCAATGAAGCACGGCGCGAACCGCTTTCAAATATGCGGAGATGAAAAATACAACACCTAACCATGAAATATCGTGGGCATATTTGCAATGAGCGGGTTACAGCTTCCCTAGCCATGAATTTTATGCGATTTTATCACCTAATCCGAAAACCATTCTTGATGCCGAATCTCCCCCTGCGAGCACTCACTGTTCTTTTGATCGGCGCCTTTTGCGCGGTCGCGCACGCGGAAGAAGCTAGGCTTAGATTACAGACCGACCCCAAGCTTTCGATCGGAATTCCGGGCGACGGCGACGATGAAGGCTTGCCGATCTTTATCGAAGCCGACCGCATCGACGGCGATGGCAGCGTCATCGAAGCGAGCGGTGCCGCCCAAATCCGGCGCCGCGGCCAGGCGGTTTTCGGCGAAAAGCTGAAGTATTTTCCGGGCAATAATGAGATCGATGCCGAAGGCGATGTGCGACTCGAATACGGCGGCGATCAGATCGAGGGCACGCAGTTGCGGCTCAACATGGATACCGAGCGCGGCTTTATCGATGATCTGCGCTACCGGCTCCGCGAAATCGGCGCGCGCGGCGAGGCCGATCTGCTCGAATTTCAGGGCCCCGGCCTGTATGAGCTCGATAACGCGACCTACACGACTTGCCCGATCGGCGTCGACGACTGGTTTTTGCGCGTCGACGGCCTCGAGATCGATCGCTCGCGCCAGATCGGCGTTGCCCGCAACGCCAGCGTCATTTTCAAGGGCGTGCCTATCCTGTATACGCCGTACATCAACTTTCCGCTCAACGATCAGCGTAAATCCGGCGTGCTGACGCCGATCTTCGGCACGACCGGCGAAGGCGGCCCGGAAATTACCATTCCCTATTACTGGAACATCGCGCCTGACAAGGACGCGACCGTAGCACCCCGCCTGATCACCAGGCGCGGCCTGCTGCTGAACACCGAATTCCGCTATCTCGATCCTTTCTACAGCGGCGAAGCGCACGTCGAATTTCTGCCCAATGACCGCAAGTTCGATGACGATCGCTACGGTTTAGCGCTGAAGCATATCCATAACTTCAACAACCGCTGGTCGGGCTATCTCGATTTGCAGAAGGTATCCGACGACAACTACCTGCGCGATTTGTCGAACCGCATCGCCGTCACCTCGCAAACCAATTTGCCGCGCGAAGGCTTGCTCGGCTACAACGGCGGCTGGTTCAGTTTTTCCTCGCGCGTGCAGCGCTTCCAGACGCTGCAGGATCCGCTCGCGCCGATCGTGCCGCCCTACGAGCGCGTCCCGCAATTGCTGCTGAGCGCGCGCAAGCCAAATCTGTATGGCGGCGACTGGAACTTCGGCGCTGAATTCGTGAATTTCGATCATTCGAATCTGACCGACGGCAATCGCACCACCGCGTATCCGAGCATCGCCTATCCAATTCTCTCCTCATTCGCCTACCTGACGCCGAAATTCGGCTATCACCTGACCCATTACGATCTCGATCAAGCCACAACCAATTTGCCCGATCGCACGCGCGCCCTGCCGATCACAAGCGTCGATAGCGGCCTGGTCTTCGAACGCGAAACCGAGCTCGGTGGCGACCGCTTCGTGCAGACCCTGGAGCCGCGCGCGTTCTACGTTTATATCCCGTTTCGTGAACAAAGCGCGATTCCGAACTTCGATAGCGCAGTCGCCGACGTCAATTTCACGCAGATTTTTTCCGAGAACGATTTTTCCGGGGGCGACCGCATCAACGACGCCAATCGCATCACGCTGGGCTTGACCTCGCGCTTTCTCGAGCCGGAAACCGGCATCGAACGCTTTCGCGCGACCGTCGCCCAGCGCTTCAATTTCGAGTCGCAGGAAGTCAGGCTCGACCCCAACCAGGACCCCAACCAGTTCAACAGGATCAGGTCGGATTTGCTGGCGGCTGTCGGCGGGCCGATCTCGGCGAATTGGGTCGCCGAGGCGGGCATTCAGTACAACGTCGAAGTGCCGCAAACGCAGAAATACAGCATCGCGGCAAGCTATCGGCCGGCGCTCGGCAAGGTGCTGAACCTCGGCTATCGCTTCACGCGCGAAGCCTTGGAGCAGATCGATGTGTCGACGCAATGGCCGATCTCGTCGAACTGGAGCGGTGTGGCCCGCTTCAACTATTCGCTGCGCGACCGCCGCGTGTTGGAAGGGCTGGCGGGCTTTGAGTACAATGGCGGCTGCTGGAGTCTGCGTGTAGTCGGTCATCGTTTCGCGGTCGCTACGCAAGAGGCCTCCAATTCCATTTTCGTCCAGCTGGAACTGAACGGCCTTTCGAAAATCGGCT
>JACMKV010000251.1 GCA_014379915.1 Burkholderiales bacterium | reverse complement strand
CGCGATGAACGGCCGATCATTGCGTGGACTCGCGTCGTGGATCGCGCGTGCGAGCAACTCCTTGCCGGTCCCGGTTTCGCCGCAGATCAGCACGCTGGCGTCGGTCGCCGCGATCAGCTGCGCTTCGTTGAGCACGGTTTCCATGACCGGGCTGCGCGTGACGATGGTTTTCTTCCACGCCTCGTCGGGCTCGAACGCCGAGGCGCCGAGTTGCAGCGCTTTTTGCACTTCTGCGAGCAAGGTCTGCGCTTCGAATGGCTTGCTCAAGTAGCCGAATACACCTCTACGCGTCGCGCCGACGGCATCGGGAATGTTGCCGTGCGCGGTCAGAATGATGGTCGGCAGGGCAGGGTGTTTGCGATGCACGGCTTCGAACAGCGCAAGCCCATCCATGCCGCCCATTTTCAAATCGGTGATGATGAGCTGCGGAGGCGCCGCTGCGAGCAGCGACAGCGCGCGCTCGCCGCTTTCCGCCGCATCGACGGTATAGCCTTCGAGCTTGAGCAACATCCCCAACAGTTTCAATAGCGACGGGTCATCGTCGACGATCAGGATGCGTGCGTTTTCGAAATTGCCGTTCATTCCGGATCGGGCAGGCAGCGCCGCAGAACTTCGAGGATTTCGTCGCGCTTGAACGGCTTGGTCAGGTACGCTGCGGCGCCGCGCTCGAGGCCGAGCTGGCGCGCGGACTGGTTGGCGCTCGCGGTTACGAAGATCAGCGGAATGTTTGCGGTCACCTGATCGGCGCGCAAGGCGGAGAGTACCTCGTAACCGTCGAGGTCTGGCATGCGAAGGTCGCAAAACACGAGGTCGGGTTGACGCTCGCGGGTGAGGGCAATACCGGTCATGCCGTTTTCGGCGGTAATCGTTTCAAAGCCTTCGAGCGTCAGCATCCTCGCCAGCAGCCGTCGCAGGTCTTCCTGATCTTCGATGATGAGGATGCGTTTCAAAAGCTGATTATGCGGCGCGTTGCATTTATCTTGTCATTCCGGACGGCGCGCTTAGCCGCCCGCCCCCGCCTCCCGCAAGCGGGCCCTCGGCTAACGTGTCGGCGGGGGCGCGCGGACTCGTTAGTGGCGAAGCCACCCGTTTGCGGGAAGCGCGCCTTTGCCCCCGCTCCCGCAATCGGGCCTTCGGCTAACGTGTCGGCGGGGGCACTCCTCGCAATGACGTCAGTGCGGTAACCTCCGGCGCCGGCAAACTCACCACGAACGTCGTGCCGCGATTCAGCTCGCTTTGAAATTCGATGCTGCCGCCGTGCAGCGTCACAGCTTTTATTACGATCGCAAGCCCGAGTCCTGTCCCGGCAATATTCGAGACGTTCTTACCGCGATGGAACGAATCGAACAGATGCGGCTGATCTTCGGGCAGGATGCCGATGCCGTTGTCGGTGACGGTGAGGCGCGCAATGTTGTTGGCGCAACTGATTTTCAAGCTGACTTCGCTGCCTTCGGGTGAATATTTGAGCGCATTGCCGAGCAGATTGCAAAGTATATGACGCAGCAATTTTTCATCGACTGCATGGCGCTCACCCATCGGTTCGCGCCTGAAAACGAGCCGGTGCGCGAAACCATCGGCCTGCGCGAGTTCGCCGATGATCTTGCGGCAGAACGCTTCGAGATCGAGCGGCGCCGGCTTGAATTCGAGCTTGCCGGCGTCGGCCTTGCCGATCAGCAGCACCTGTTCGAGCATGTGCGTCATGTGTTTGACCGAGCCTTTGATCAGCCCGATCAGCTCGGTTTTTTCCGATTTTGGCAGTCGTTCGGCATAATTTTCCAGCAGCTCGGTTGCCGACAAAATGGTTGCGAGCGGCGTACGGAATTCGTGCGATGTCATGGAAACGAAACGCGACTTCAGCTCGCCGAGCTCCTTTTCTTTTTCGAGCGCGCGTTTCAATTCTGTGATGTCGACAAAGGTCCAGATCGAACCCCGCTCGGGCTTGCCGGGAACGATGCTGACGCCGTAAAGCTGGCAACAGATCAAGCTGCCGTCTTTGCGCTTCATCTGGCATTCAGCGGTATACGATTCGCCGCGCTCCAGCGCGGGATAGGCGACCGCGCCGAACGCTTCGAAAGCGTCGGGCGACGGAAAATGGATTACGCTCATCTGGCCGATTAATTCTTCAGGGCGATAGCCGAGCATGTCGGCCAGCTTTTGATTGATCCAGATGTGACGCCGCCCGATCGCGAATGTGATGCCGACCAATGTGCTTTGCAGAATCGCCTCGCGCTCGATCAGCGTTTTTTGCAAATCCTGCTGTAGCTTCATGCGCTCGCTGATGTCGGTCAGCGCCCAGATCGAGCCTTTCGCGAGATCGTCGGAGTCGATCGCGCGCCCCGACGACAACGCCCAGAATAGCGAGCCGTCCTTGCGCTTCAGCTGCAGTTCGACTTCGTGCGTGCGCCCGCTTTCGATCATCGGAACCGCGGCGCGCAAAAACGCTTTCCAGTGTTCGTGGCTCCGATAGGCGACTTCGCTGTGCACGCCTATCAATTCATTCTTGTCGTAGCCGAACATCTGCTGTTCGAGCACGGTGTTGATCCACATGATGCGTCCCGCCTGAATGAACGCGAGACCGACGACCGAAGTTTCGAGGATCGCTTCGCGTTCGGCGAGGTTTGCGCGCAATTCCTCGGTCAAGCACACACGCTCGGTAACGTCGCTCACGAAGCTCAAGGTCGCCGGGCGGCCTTCCCAGTCTATCGCAACGGCGTTGATCTGCAGCCAGCGCGACTCGCCATCCACTTCGCGGGTACGGAAGGTGTAGTTGTTTTCGACAGCTTGGCGGCGCAAGCGCTTTTCGTAATTGCCGAGCACACGCGCGCGGTCATCGGGGTGTATCAGTTCCTCGAGCATGCGCAGCGACATCTGTTCGCAGTCGAGGCCGACGAGCTCGGCGGCGCGTGGATTGGCGAAGCACACGCGCCGGTCCTGCGTTACGAACATGCCTTCGCCGGCGTGTTCGACGACGAGCCGGTATTTCTCCTCCGAGCGGCGCAGCGCGGTCGCGAGCTCGTGCCGGTGCGCGGCTTCGAGGGCGAGTGAAATATTGTTGGCGATCGAGGCCGCGAATTTGACTTCCTCGGCGCTCCATTCACGCGCCGGCCCCACATGCGAATGGCATAGCACGCCGGCGATCTTGCCGCGCGACCAGACGGCGACGTCGAGCAGTGAAGAGATATCGAGCGGTTTGAGGAATCCGTCCGTGAATTCCGACGTGGCCGGATCGGTTTGCGCATGATGCGCGACGATAGGCTCGTGAGTTGCGAGCGCAGCGAAGTAGCGCGGATAACGCTCTGCGTCGAGCGTAAGCGCGCTCGCGTCGCGCTCGACAACGCCGCGGCTTTTGAGGTACATCATTTCGCGCTGCCTTTGCAGCGAGGCGCCGGAAATAGTCCAGTAGCTGACGCGCTCGACATCCAGCGCTTCGGCGTCGGCGCGCAGTATTTCCTTGAGCGCAGCCTCGAAATGCGTTTCGTCGAGCTGTGCGAGCTCAAGGAGCGCGTTCCGGTGCAGCGCGATCTGTTCGGCTTCGGTGCGCGCCCGCGCTTCAGCGAGCTTGAGGCGCGCGTTCGATTCGAGCAGCGCCTGTTCGGTTTCGAGGTGGCGGACTGTTTCCTGTTCGAGCTTGCGTTTGGCTTCGATGAGTTCCGCGCTGCGCTCGGCCAACAGGCGCTTGAGGTCCTGGTGTAGGGCGAGACGATCCAGCGCACGCTCGTTCATTGGCTCGTTCATCTTGCCCGATACTCCGCATTTTCAAGCACACGTAAGCAGCCTGGTCTAGAACCGTCAACTATGCTTTTGAAGCGGTGATTTCGAAGCGACGATTTCAAAGCGTCAGTGCAGATGCGAACTGGATGAGTTGTCTTCAGGCCATTCGGCGTGAACCGGTTCACCTTCGGCATTGGCAAACAGCGGCGCACCGCAGTCTTCGCAGTATTCGAGCGGCAGCCTCTCGTCCAGAACCAGTGTATGGATAACCCCGCGCTCGCGAAGCAAGGCTTCGATTTCAGCAACGCAAACGCTGTTGTCATCCTCCGCGCCGAGCAGCGGCCAGACCACGCCATAAACGACATTGCCTTCAACAACGAACGCAAGCCGATATTCCTCAAGGCGCTCCTCGTAAAATGGGGCGATCACCACGCCGATATTTTCGGGCTTGGCGGATAGGCCCGATTCCAGCAACGTGATCGCGGCGCGCACTGAAAACGGCCGCGCCTCGCGCTCGGCTTTGCGGCCGGCAGCGTAATAGGCGTCCGGCAATAGCAGTTCGTATGCGCAGCCGGCGAGAAGCGCGGCGACGCACGGCGTGCCCTGCGCCTTCCACTGCTCGAGCGCGGCATCGCGCGTCTGGTTTTCTTCCTGCCAGCGAAACAGCGGGCCGCCGTGCACGGTTGCGACGCCGGCGATGATGTAGCGCGCATCGGCGAGAAAATCGGCCGACTTGGGCAAGCGTTTGGCCTCGAGATGCAGATCGCGGCCGTTGCGCGCGGCTTCTGAAAACCGGGTGGTCAGCTTGAACGTCTTGGCATAGCCGCGCGGCATCTGATCCGGGCTGAACAGGAAATCGGCAAGCGCAAGACGCGCGTCTTGCGCCAGTATATGGCCATGCAGTTGCGCACGCAGGTCGGCCAGCACGCCGGCCGCGATAGGCCCTGCCGGAATCGCGGCGCGCGACCAGACAAGCAACGGAATGGCGACGAGCAGGATCCCGTCGCTCTCGAGCCGCAACGATTCAGCGCGCGCTTCGATGCTTTCGGCGAGCTCGTCGTAGGCGTGCAGGTCAGTTTCATAAAGGTAGTCAAGCGCGGCGTCGAGGGTTTCGTCTTCGCCGGCTTTGAGGAGATGATCGATCAGCGCTTCGAGATGGGTTTCCCAGTAAACGTCCTCGGCGCGGCTGGCGGACGACGCGAGACCGCTGGCGAGGCGAGACAACTGATCGGTTTCAGCCGAAGCTTTGGAACGGCGGGGCGGGCGGGACCTTTTCATGATGACGCGGCACAGCCGCTACGGTCTCCTGGAAAATGCAACAGCGGCGGCGCGCGCTGCAACTCGTACCAGTGATCACGCAAATGCTGCTGCTCGCAAACCCTCGATGCGGGAGGGGTTGCGTCATTCAGCCCAACACTGCTAAGCCGCTGCGATCAGTTCTCGCAATACGTAAGGCAGAATGCCGCCGTGCTTGTAGTAATCGACTTCGATCGGCGTGTCGATGCGCAGCAGCACCCGCACTTCCTGCTTGCTGCCGTCCTTGCGCTTGATGACGAGCATCAGGTCCTGCTGCGGCTTCAGTTCGCGCCCGACGCCGAGCAGATCGAATTCCTCGCTGCCGTCGAGCTTCATGGTTTGCGCGCTTTCACCAGTCTTGAACTGACACGGCAACACGCCCATGCCGACCAGGTTGCTGCGATGGATGCGTTCGAAGCTCTTGGCGACCACAGCTTTGACGCCGAGTAATTGCGTGCCCTTGGCCGCCCAGTCGCGCGACGAACCGGTGCCGTATTCTTCGCCGGCGAACACCATCAGCGGCACGCCATCTTTCTGGTAGCGCATGCATGCGTCATAGATGCTCATCTGCTCGCCGCTCGGCTGGTGCGTGGTGATGCCGCCTTCGGTGCCCGGCAACATGAGGTTCTTGATGCGCACATTGGCGAACGTGCCGCGCATCATGACTTCGTGATTGCCGCGGCGCGAACCGTAGCTGTTGAAATCGGCGACCCCGACTTTGTTCGCCTGCAGGTATTTGCCGGCGGGAGAGGATGGCTTGATCGCGCCGGCCGGGCTGATGTGATCGGTCGTCACCGAGTCGCCGAAAATGCCGAGCGCACGCGCATTTCTGACGTCGCCGATCGTGCCTAGCGCCATGCCGAAATCGCCGAAGAACGGCGGCTCCTGGATATAGGTCGATGCCGCATCCCATTGATAGACGCCGCCCGCCGTCGACGGAATCTCGTTCCACAACGGGTTGCCTTTACTGAAATCGCTGTACAGCGCGAGATAGGTCGCCGGGTCGGTAGCAAAGCGCATGACGTCGGCGACTTCCTGCTGGGTCGGCCAAATATCTTTCAGGTAAACCGGCTGACCGTCGTTGCCGGTTGCCAGCGGTTCTTTGCTCATGTCGATGTTGACGCGCCCGGCCAGCGCGAACGCGACGACCAGCGGCGGGCTCATCAGGAAATTGGCCTTGATGTTCTGGTGTATGCGCGCCTCGAAATTGCGGTTGCCGGACAGTACGGCAGCCGTGATCAGATCGTTCGCGGTGATCGCTTCTTCGATGTGCGGATCGAGCGGGCCGGAATTGCCGATACAGGTCGTGCAGCCATAGCCAACGAGCTGAAAACCGACCTGGTCGAGATACTTTTGCAGCCCGGCATTTTTCAGATAATCGGTGACGACGCGCGAACCTGGCGCAAGCGAAGTCTTGACCCACGGGTTGACCTTCAATCCTTTCTCGACGGCCTTCTTGGCGAGCAGGCCAGCGGCGAGCATCACGCCCGGGTTCGAAGTATTCGTGCACGACGTGATCGCGGCAATCAGCACATCGCCGTTGCCGAGGTTGAATTGCGCGTTGGGGAAATCATCGGTGCCATCGTCAACGATGTCCGGCGTCGGCCGGTTGTCCATCATTTCGAGTTCGGTTACGCGGCTGGTATCGCGCCGGCTCGTCGGGCCGCTGCCGCCTGGCGACGATTCGGTGCGCTGCTCACCGCCGCCGGAAATTTGCGGAGCGACTTCATCGCCGAAGAAACCCGCCTTGACCGGATAACGCTTGTCCAGATCCGCGGTTTTTTTCGCGTACCCGCTTTCGGCGACCGGCTTGGCGAACAGCTCGTTGAATTGCCGCTTCAGCGCCGGCAATTCGATGCGGTCCTGCGGCCGCTTGGGGCCGGAAACGCTCGCGCTGATGCTCGCCAGATCGAGTTCGAGCGGCGTCGTGTAGTCGCATTGACCTTTCTTCGGCATCCCGAACAGATTCTGCGCCTTGAAGTAATTGCGGAACGCCGAAATCTCTTCATCGCTGCGGCCGGTCGCGCGGAAGTAATCGCAGGTTTTTTCGTCGACCGGAAAGAAACCCATGGTCGCGCCATATTCGGGCGCCATGTTGGCGATGGTGGCGCGATCGGGAACCGCCAGCGACGCCGAACCTTCGCCGAAGAACTCGACGAATTTGCCGACGACTTTATGCTTACGCAGCATCTCGGTCACGGTCAGCACGAGGTCGGTCGCGGTCACGCCTTCCTTCAACTTGCCCGTCAGGTTGACGCCGACCACGTCGGGCGTCAGAAAATACACGGGCTGGCCGAGCATGCCGGCTTCGGCCTCGATGCCGCCGACACCCCAGCCGACCACGCCGATGCCGTTGATCATGGTCGTATGCGAATCGGTGCCGACCAGGGTGTCGGGATAATAGACGCCGTCTTTCGACAGCACGCCGCGCGCCAGATATTCGAGATTGACCTGATGCACGATGCCGATACCGGGCGGCACGACCTTGAACGTATCGAACGCCTGCATGCCCCATTTCATGAATTTGTAGCGCTCCGCGTTGCGCTTGAATTCGAGCTTCATGTTGAGATCGAGCGCGTTCGCGCTGTTGTAATGATCGACCTGCACCGAGTGATCGACGACCAGATTGACCGGCACCAACGGCTCGATGACTTTCGGATTCTTGCCGAGGCGCTGCGCAACATTGCGCATCGCGGCGAGATCGGCCAGCAGCGGCACGCCGGTGAAATCCTGCAGCACGATGCGCGCGACTACGAATGGAATCTCGTCGGTGCGCGCGGCGTTCGGCTGCCAATTTGCGAGCTGATGGACATGCGCTTCGGTGATCTTTTTATCGTCGTAATTGCGCAGCACCGATTCGAGCACGATGCGAATCGTAACGGGCAAGCGGGAAATTTTGCCGATGCCGGCTTTTTCGAGCGCGGGCAGCGAATAGAATTGCGCGGACTTGCCGGCGCCGGCATCGAACTGCTGCAGAGTGTTTGAAAAGTTGTGCGGCATGAAAGTCTCCTAGGATTGTGGCGCGGGGTCGATGATCTTTAAGCCTTTGTAGTAGTCGCGATAAAACCCGCCGTCGCGGGTGGGCAGCGCGCTGCAGTGCAGGGCGGCGTGCGCTCCGACCAAAAAATCCGGGTCCATGCGCGTGCGCTCGCCGCCCTTGGCGCGATAGCGCGCGAAAATTTCGCCGGCGCGAACGGCAGCCTAGCGCGCGACGGCCAGGTAGCCGATTCCGAGTTCTTCGATGGCATCGGCAACTTTGCGCTTTCGCCGAGGACCGAGCAAATCTCGCTGAACACGACATCGCAGCCGACGACCGGACCTGCCCGCAGCGCTTCATGCAATGCATTGCTCGAGCGATCAGCGTGGGCCGAGTTGACCAGAATGTCGAGCAACACCGAAGAATCGACCGCGATCATCACTCAAACGGATCGCCGGGCGCGCGGCCGCGCAGCTTGCGCATCGGCGCATCGGCATCGCCGCCGTCGCCGAAGCGCACGCGCGAGATCGTATCTTCCACTTTTTTGCGCAAAATGATGCGCCCGCCTGGAACGTTAACTTCGAGACGGCTGCCTTTGGTCAGCCCGAGCGCGTCCCGCACGGCCTTCGGTAACGTGATCTGACCGCGTTCGGCTACGATGGATTCCATATTAGCCTCCGATGCAGAATCAGTCTCAATCATACGTGTTCAACGCACTTAAAAAGTATGTACCAGGAAGACATTATCTGAGCACTATACGCATTGCGCTGCGGACCAAGCTCTAAATGACCGGTCAGAGATGGGGATCGGGGATCGGGGCGGGAGGCTAAGGGTTGGGCCAGACTTCGCGCTTGGGCTGCAGGCCTTTCCTAGCCCCTGATCCCTATCCCCTGTTCTCAATCGACACAAACTCGCGATCCTCCGGCCCGATGTAATTCGCGCTCGGACGAATAATTTTGCCATCGAGGCGCTGCTCGATAACGTGCGCCGACCAGCCGCTGGTGCGCGCGATCACGAACAGCGGCGTGAACAGCGCCGTCGGCACGCCCATCAGGTGGTAGCTGACGGCCGAAAACCAGTCGAGGTTGGGGAACAGCTTCTTTTCATTCCACATCACGCTTTCGATGCGCTCGGCAATGTCATACAGATTCGAATCGCCGCTGTCCCGCGCCAACTGCTGCGAGACGCGCTTGATGATTTTGTGGCGAGGATCGGAGATCGTGTAGACCGGATGGCCAAAGCCCATCACGACCTGTTTCCGATCGATGCGCGTTTTGATATCGGCTTCGGCCTCATCGGGAGTGCGATAGCGGCTTTGTATTTCGAATGCGATTTCGTTGGCGCCGCCGTGCTTGGGGCCGCGCAACGCGCCGATCGCGCCGCAGATCGCGGAATATATATCGGCGCCGGTGCCGGCGATGACACGCGCGGTGAACGTCGATGCGTTGAATTCGTGCTCGGCATACAGATTCAGCGACGTCTGCATCGCGCGCTCATGCGTGGGCGAGGGCGCTTTACCGCGCAGCAGATGGAGAAAATGCGCGGCGATTGAATTGTCTTCGGTTTCGACTTCGATGCGCTTGCCTGATTCCACAAAATGATGCCAGTAGAGCAGCATCGAACTTAGCGAAGCGAGCAGGCGATCGGCGAGATCACGCGCGCCTTCGACCGAACGCGCCTCGGCTTCCGGCTCAACGCTGCCCAGCATCGAAACGCCGGTGCGCATCACGTCCATCGGATGCGCCGATGCCGGCACGCATTCGAGAGCCTGTCGCACGCGGGGCGGTACTCCGCGCAAGGTTCGGAGCT
>JACMKV010000250.1 GCA_014379915.1 Burkholderiales bacterium | reverse complement strand
ATAGGCGCTCAGCTCGGCCTGTGTCGGCAGCTTTTCATGGACGAGCAAATAAGCAATCTCCTCGAACGTCGCGTGCTCTGCGATCTCAATGATGTCGTAGCCGCGATAATGCAGATCGTTGCCGCTGCGCCCGACCGTGCATAGCGCGGTGTTGCCGGCTGCAACGCCAGACAGCGCGACGGATTTTTTCTTTTTGGAATCGACCGCAGAAGCGACGTTTGCCATTGCGACCTCTAGCTAAACTTGCAGAAATACGCGGCGAAAAATATCGAACCGGAGATCGGCTGCATTTTCGCTCGATCGATTCGCACGCGGGCCAGGGCGCGCTTCCCGCAAACGGGTGCCTTCGGCACTGCCACACCGACACGGCGTTCGCGTAGCGATCCGGGGCGGGAGGTGTGTCCGGGCGCGTTACCCGCAAACGGGTGCCTTCGGCGCTAACGTGTCGGCGCGCCCGACAACCGGGAGCTGCGGTTTATTTTTCCGTTGTAAAAAGCTGATCGAGCTTGCTCTCGAACGCATGATAATCGAGCACTTCATACAACTCCGCGCGCGTTTGCATCAAATCGAGTAGGTCTTTTTGCGTGCCTTGTTCGCGCAGCGTCTTGTAGACGCGCAGGGCCGCCGCACTCATCGCGCGGAATGCCGACAACGGATACAGCACCAGGCCGACGCCGGCATCGGCAAGTTCGCGCACCGTATAGAGCGAGGTCGCACCGAACTCGGTGATGTTCGCGAGCACCGGAACCTTTACCGCAGCGACAAACTTTTCGTACATCGCAAGCTCGGTCATCGCTTCCGGAAAAATCATATCGGCGCCGGCCTCGACACACGCGCAAGCGCGATCGATCGCGGCCTGCAGCCCCTCTACGGCGAGCGCATCGGTGCGCGCCATGACGGCGAAGTCGGCATCGGTTTTGGCATCGACCGCGGCCTTTACGCGATCGACCATTTCCTGCTGGCTGACGATCGCCTTGTTCGGTCGATGGCCGCAGCGCTTCGCCTGCACCTGGTCTTCGATATGCATACCGGCCGCGCCGAACTTGATCAACGATTTGACGGTGCGCGCGATATTGAAGGCGCCGCCGAAGCCGGTATCGGCATCGACCAGCAGCGGTAAATCCGTCGTATCGGTAATTCTGCGCACATCGATCAAGACGTCATCGAGCGTGCTAATGCCGAGATCCGGAACGCCAAGCGAACTCGCGGCGACGCCGCCGCCGGACAAATAAAGCGCGCGATAGCCGCAGCGCTCGGCAAGCCGCGCCGTGTACGCATTGACAGCGCCGACGACCTGCAGCGGCTTTTCAGCGGCGAGTGCTGCGCGGAAGCGGGCGCCGGGGGAAGACAATGGCATGACGTTTGTCATTCCTGCGAAAGCAGGAATCTCGGAAAAAATAAATAGATACCTGCCTACTTTTCGGGACTTATCCGAGAAGGTGTTTGACCGCCGCCTTCTCTTCCTGCACTTCCTGATGCGTGGCATCCATGCGCTTGCGGCTCGCATCGCTGATAGAGATGCCTTGCACGATTTCGTAGCCGCCATTTTTGCACGTCACCGGATAGCCGTAGATCACGCCTTCGGGTATGCCGTAGCTGCCGTCGGAGGGCACGCCCATGCTGACCCAGTCGCCTGGGGGTGTGCCATGGACCCAATCGCGAATGTGATCGATCGCGGCATTGGCGGCCGACGCTGCGCTGCTCGAGCCGCGCGCTTCAATGATCGCAGCGCCGCGTTTTTGCACGGTCGGAATGAATGTCTGCTCGACCCAGGCCGAATCATCGATCAGTTGCGCGACTTTTTTGCCGCCGGCTTCAGCCGAAGTCAAATCCGGATATTGCGTCGCCGAGTGATTGCCCCAGATGGTCATTTTGCTGATTTCCGTGACCGGTTTTTTGAGGCGGGCAGCGACTT
>JACMKV010000032.1 GCA_014379915.1 Burkholderiales bacterium | reverse complement strand
CAAGGGCCGGTCGCTGCCGCAGGATAGCTTCGTCCCCTTTATTCAGACCGACGTCGCGATCAATCCCGGCAACTCCGGCGGGCCGCTGCTCAATCTGCAAGGCGAAGTCGTCGGCATCAACTCGCAAATCTACAGCCGCACTGGCGGCTTCATGGGCCTGTCGTTCGCGATACCGATCGATGTTGCCGTCGACGTTTCGAATCAACTGCGAGCGAGCGGCCGCGTGCGTCGCGGCCGCATCGGCGTCGTGATCCAGGATATGACAAAGGAACTCGCGCAATCGTTCGGCCTCAGTGTAGCGGAAGGGGCTCTTGTCAATTCGGTCGAACGCAGCGGCCCCGGCGAAAAAGCCGGTCTTGCAGCATCCGACGTAATTCTCGCGTTCGATGGCAAGCCAATTGCGACGTCAGGCGATCTGCCGCGGGTAGTCGGCGCGACCAAACCCGGAAGCAGGGTTCCGGTGCAAATCTGGCGGAAAGGCAAAACCCGTAGATTGTCAGTGCTGGTCGGTGAAATTCCGGATGAACGGGTGGAGAAAGTTGCGCTGCGCAGACCCGCCATGCCGGAGACCGCGCCGGAAGCAAACAAGGCCCTGGGCATGACGCTGGCCGAATCGCCTGAAGCGCTGCGAGCAATAAACAACAACGGCATCGGCATTCTCGTCGAAGACGCGCAAGGAGCCGCCGGTCGAGCCGGTATTCGGCGCGGGGATATCCTGGTTGCGATTAACGATCAGGAGGTCAAGTCGGTCGAACAGTTTGCCGCCCTCCTCAAAGGCTACGAAAAAGGCCGCAACATCGCGTTGCTGATCCAGCGTGGCGGCAGTTCGATTTATATTCCGCTGAAGGTTGCGGAGTAGAAAATTCGGATCATACAGCGCTTCTTTTTGGGCGGGCGTGCACTTGAGATCATACCCCCCGATGCGTTCGCGCCACCCCTCCTCTGAGAGGAGAGGAAAGACCAGGCGCGGCCTGTCTTGCTTCTCTCCCTCCTTTCAAGGAAGGCCGGCGCGCAGCGGCGGGGGTGGTCTGCGCAGCGGCAGAGTTGGTTTGCGGGTAGCGGCAGGGGCGGTCTGCAAGCTGATTCGCGTCGCCGATACTGCTCGCGTTTCGATTGTCCTGCCGACACTGCCGACTCGTCACGGCACGGCAGCGTTGTAGGCGCTGCTTCCCGCGCGTTGCCTCCGCTCGCATGTCTGTCCGCGACGCCGCTGCGATAATCCGATAAAATCCGCCTTTCGCGACATCAAGGGCACGGTCAGTGCCCTTTTTTCTGATTAAGGTTCCCTTGCAGCACATCCGCAATTTCTCCATCATCGCGCACATCGATCACGGTAAATCGACGCTCGCCGATCGCATCATCCAGTTGTGCGGCGGCCTCTCCGATCGCGAGATGGAAGCGCAGGTGCTCGATTCCATGGCGCTCGAGCGCGAACGCGGCATTACGATCAAGGCGCAGACCGCAGCGCTCGAATATCGTGCACGCGATGGCCAGGTCTACCTTCTGAATCTGATCGACACGCCGGGCCACGTCGATTTTTCGTACGAAGTCTCACGCTCGCTGGCGGCCTGCGAAGGCGCACTCCTGGTCGTCGATGCGTCGCAGGGGGTCGAAGCGCAGACCGTTGCCAATTGCTACACGGCGATCGAGCAGGGCGTCGAAGTCGTGCCGGTGCTGAACAAGATCGATTTGCCGTCGGCTGAGCCGGCGCGGGTGATCGAGGAGATCGAAGAGATCGTCGGCATCCCGGCACAAAACGCATTGCACGCCAGCGCCAAAACCGGCCTTGGCGTCACCGATATTCTGGAAGCCGTGATCGCGCGCATGCCGCCGCCAAAGGGCGATCCGGATGCGCCGCTGCAGGCGCTAATCATCGATTCCTGGTTCGACAATTACGTCGGCGTGGTCATGCTGGTGCGCGTGTTTCAAGGCAGCCTGAAACCGAAAGACAGGATTCTGCTGATGTCGAACGGCGCGATCCATCTTTGCGAGCAGGTTGGCGTGTTCACGCCGAAAAGTAAACCGCGGCCGCAGCTTTCGGCTGGCGAAGTTGGCTTCGTTATCGCCGGCATCAAGGAATTGCAGTCGGCCAAAGTCGGCGACACCGTTACCTTGGCTGATCGACGCGCGGCAGGGGCTTTGCCGGGTTTCCGCGAGATCAAGCCGCAGGTTTTTGCCGGGCTTTATCCGGTCGAATCGAATCAGTACGACGCGCTGCGCGACGCATTGCAGAAGCTGCAGTTGAACGACGCGTCGCTGCGCTATGAGCCGGAAACCTCGCAGGCGCTGGGCTTCGGCTTCCGCTGCGGTTTCCTCGGGCTCTTGCACCTCGACATCGTGCAGGAACGGCTCGAGCGCGAATACGATATGGATCTGATCACGACGGCGCCGACCGTGGTCTATCAACTGCTGCTGCGCGACGGCACGGTCAGCGAAATCGAGAATCCATCGAAGCTTCCCGATCCTTCGAAAATCGAAGAAATCCGCGAGCCGATTATCACGACGGCTATCCTCGTGCCGCAGGATTATCTTGGCGCCGTCATCGCCTTGTGCACGCAAAAGCGCGGCGCGCAACGCAACATGCAATACCTGGGCCGCCAGGTAATGTTGACCTATGAAATACCGCTGAACGAAGTCGTCGTCGATTTTTTCGACAAGCTGAAATCGGTCAGCCGCGGCTATGCCTCGATGGATTACGAGTTCAAGGAATTTCGCGCAGCCGATCTCGTCAAGCTAGACATCCTGATTAACGGCGACAAGGTCGATGCGCTATCGACCATCGTGCATCGCGCCGGCAGCCAGTATCGCGGGCGCGATCTGGCGGCGCGCATGCAGAAGCTGATTCCGCGTCAGATGTTCGATGTCGCCGTGCAGGCGGCCATCGGTTCGCACATCATCGCGCGCGAAACCATCAAGGCGTTGCGCAAAAACGTGCTCGCCAAATGCTATGGCGGCGACATCACGCGCAAAAAGAAATTGCTCGAGAAACAAAAAGCCGGCAAGAAACGCATGAAGCAAGTCGGCAATGTCGAAATTCCACAGGAGGCGTTTTTGGCGATATTGCAAACGGAGAATAAATGAAACGGGGGATCAGGGATCAGGGGTCAGGGCTAGGGTCAGCAAGACCTCGCATCGGCGGATGTACGACATGTTGATCTGCCTAACTCCCCATCTAGTCCTGAGCCCTGATTCCTGCCTCCTGCCCCCTGACATCAAGCCATGAACTTCGCGTGGATCATGTTTATCCTGCTGCTCGTGACTGGCAGCATCTGGTTGCTCGACCGTTGGGTTTTGCAAAGGCGGCGTGCACCGGACGGCAAAGAGCCATGGTGGGTCGAGTATCCGAAAAGTTTCTTTCCAGTCATCCTGATCGTTTTCGTATTGCGCTCGTTCCTGGTCGAGCCGTTCAAGATTCCGTCGGGGTCAATGATCCCGACCTTGCTGGTCGGCGATTTCATTCTGGTCAACAAATATGCTTTCGGTCTGCGCCTGCCGATCCTGAACATCAAAGTCGTCGACGTTGGCGAGCCGGAACGGGGTGACGTCATGGTGTTCCGCTACCCGGAAAATCCGTCGCTCGATTACATTAAACGTGTGATCGGCTTGCCCGGCGACAAGATCGAGTACCGGAACAAGCGCTTTACGATCAACGGCGAACCGGTGCCCGTGCAGCCCATAGGCGAGTACAGCTATGTCGAAAGCGGCCTCGATTTTGTGACCGCGCGGCTACGCCAGGAAAAGCTCGGCGACCACCTGTATTCGACGCTGGTGCAAGCCGCCGCGCCCAATCTGCAGCTGGCCGGCGTGCGCCAGTTTCCGCGGCGCGAAAATTGCGCCTACAATGACGCCGTTTTGAGTTGCACGGTACCGGCGGGCCATTACTTCATGGTCGGCGACAATCGCGACAGCAGCTTCGACAGCCGCTACTGGGGCTTTGTCCCGGAGCAAAATATCGTCGGCAAGGCGTTCATCATCTGGTGGAATTTCGATGCGTTGAAACGTATCGGTCATCCAATAGACTAGCAGCTCAATTGAAGCTCCGTTTTTGAGGCTCAGTACCAGTCAGCTACAAAACCAGCAGGGGAAAACTATGCTCAGGCAACGTGGAGTCAGTTTGTCGGGATTCCTGGTCGCATCGGTTGTGATCATCTTTGCCGTGCTATTGCTGTTCAGGGTTTTGCCAGCCTACATCGAGTACTTCACGGTAAAAAAAACCTTGAACCGCATCGCCCACGATCCGGAAATGCAAAAAGCAACACCGGCGCAAATTCGCAGCGCGTTCAGCAAATCGAGCCAGATCGACGATATCACCGCCGTCACGCCGCAAGACCTCGAAATCTCCAAAGAAGACAACCGGCTGGTATTGAACGCAAGCTATGCCAAGCGCGTACCGATCGTCGCGAACGTATCGGCCTGCTTCGATTTCCTCGCATCCAGCGAATAGCACCGCATGAAGCACGGCGCCGTCAGTGGTTCTGAACTCCGGATCAGCGAGCGCCTCGGCTACAGCTTCGCCCAGCCCGAACTGCTGCGCCGTGCGCTGACCCATCGCAGCCACAATGCGAATAACAATGAGCGCCTGGAATTTCTGGGCGACAGCGTGCTGAATTGTCTTATCGCCGATGCGCTGTACCAGCAGTTTCCACGCCTTTCCGAAGGCGAGCTGTCGCGCCTGCGGGCGAGTCTGGTCAATCAGCAAACGCTGTATGAAGTCGCGCAAAGTCTGAATCTTGGCGAGCACGTTTTGCTGGGTGAGGGAGAATTGAAAAGCGGCGGCTTCCGTCGTCCGTCGATTCTCGCCGATGCCCTGGAAGCCGTGCTCGCCGCCGTTTTTCTCGATGGCGGATTCGCTCGCGTGCAGCAGGTCGTGCATGATCTATTCGCGCCGCTGTTGCGCGGCCTCGATCCCGGCGCGATACTTAAGGATCCGAAAACCGTGCTGCAGGAATACCTGCAGGCGCGGCGCATTGCGTTGCCGCAATACAGCGTTCGCGCCACGCGCGGCGAGGCGCACGAGCAGGAGTTTCAGGTTGAATGCACGATTGCCGAATTGAATGTTCAGGCAGTCGGCGAAGGTATGAGCCGGCGCAGCGCCGAGCAAAACGCTGCCAGGCTTGCTTATCAACTGGCGGCGCGGCCTTGATCGCATTGCCGGCAGCAGTCCAATAGCCTCGTTGTACACTAAGAGCTTGTCAGTAAATGATTCAGCCCTGCGTTGCCGCACCGCAGAGCGGCCGTTTGCGGGAGCAGGCCTTGCGGGCGCTTCCCGCAAACGGGCGACTGCGTCGCGAACGTGTCCGCACCCGCCTGGTTGTGGCTGACACAACGGCGCATCTCGCTTCGCTCTGCGCTCTAGGGACCCCGGTGCAGGGCTGAATTATTTACTGGCAAGCTCTCAATCCTGTCATGCAATCCGTCGTGCAATCCCCCGCGGTGCAATCCCACTTTCGCGCCGGCCTTATCGCGATAGTCGGCCGTCCCAACGTCGGTAAATCCACGCTGCTCAATCACCTGGTCGGGCAGAAGCTCAGCATCACCTCGCGCAAGGCGCAAACCACGCGTCACCGCGTCGCCGGGATTTTGAATCGGGATCGAACGCAATTTGTTTTTGTCGATACGCCGGGCTTTCAGACCCAGCATTTGAACGCGCTGAACAGCGCGCTGAATCGCAGCGTCAAACAAGCCCTGCGCGAAATCGATGCCGTATTGCTGGTCATCGAGGCTGGCCGGTTGGGCGCGCCGGATCGCGAGGTCATCAAACTGCTGCCGGCCGGCCGGCCGGTGCTGGCCGTCATCAACAAAATCGATCGGCTTGAAGACCGCGCGTTGCTGCTGCCGTTGATGGAAAAGCTGGCCGCGGAATTCGCTTTCACGGCAATCGTTCCGGTCTCGGCCAAACACGGGCAGGGGCTGGTCGAGCTTACCGACGCGATCGCGAGCCATCTGCCTTTGCGCGGAGCGCTTTATCCAGACGATCAAGTGACCGATCGCGACGAGCGTTTTTTTGCGGCTGAACTGATACGCGAGAAGCTGTTCCGTTCGCTTGGTGAAGAATTGCCTTATGCATGCAGCGTGGCTATAGACCAGTTTGTCGAAGACGGCAGCTTGCGGCGCATCCAGGCCACCATCTTCGTCGACAAGCCGGGACAGAAAGCCATCGTGATCGGGGAAGGCGGAGAAAGGCTGAAGGAAATTGCCACGGCGGCGCGCCTGGATATGGAGCGCTTGTTCGGCAGCAAGGTTTTTCTGCAGGTCTGGGTGAAGGTCAAAAGCGGCTGGGCCGACGACAGCCGCGCGCTGACGCGGTTCGGCTATGAGCCGTAAACGTTGGTTTGCCGCCACCGCAGTTCGTCTTTCTGCCAAATTTTTGCTTCGTAAGGCGCGGCTGCGCCTTGTCCTTGCTCGCTCGCGACTGGTCGCCGTTCCTGTAACCACCCCCGCCACTTCGTGTCGGCCCCTCCTCTGAAAGGAGCAACCGTGTGTCAAGCAGTTCCAGGATTCCAGGGTTGATTGTTTTTGAGCATCGCATTCATGATGGTCAAGAGCTTGCGCATGCAGGCAGTAAGCGCGACTTTGAAGGGTTT